>CATPBC010000414.1 GCA_955652195.1 uncultured Xanthobacteraceae bacterium
GAGCCGCGCCACCGCATCGAGGCTCGCCTTGAGCATGTCGGGCGGCTCGCAACAGGCCGGGATGTGGATTGAGACTTTCGGCGCAAAGGGCTCCGGCACGAGCGGTGGCGCATTGGCCAGCCGCCGCGGCGCGCGGCCAAACGCGATGGCGGCGATCTCTTCCAGCCGCGACAGCGCGATGGCGACCAGCGGCACAAGCAGAACAATGCCAAATCCCAGCGCGAAGGCAGCGCCGGGCACGAAGTAATGGCCCTTCCAAAACGCGACGATGGCGGCGAACCAGGCGCCGACCGCATTGGCGGAGGCTGCCAGCATAAGCGCTTGGGTGGCGCTGGCGCCGGCCAGGGCCAGGATCGGCAGCGATAGGAGCAGACCAAACAACACAGCCAAACCGGCGCGCTTGAGATAGTCCGGGTCGGTGATCGGGCCGGTCCAGTTGAATTTCGGCTGTCGGGAGGCATCGAACATGCCCCAATAGGGCCCGACGCCGCCTTCCATGGTTTTCCAGGGCTGATCGACGGCTTCGACTACGTTGTAGTCGATGCCGTAGGCCTGGGCGCGGGTGACGAAGTCGCGCAAAACCGACGCCTGCTCGATCCGGCCCGGATCGGCGTCATGGAAATTGTAGCCAGCGCTGGGCCAACCGAACTCCGCAATGACGATCCGCTTGCCGGGATGCGTCTTACGAAGCCGGTCGTAGAACTCGATCGTATGATCGACCGCGTGCGAAGCGTCGAAGCCTTCCCAGTAGGGCAGGATATGCGCGGCGATGAAGTCGACCGCCGAAGCGAGCTCCGGATGGTCGATCCAGACCGTCCAAATTTCACCTGTAGTTACAGGTACTGGGCTCGATCGCTTCACCTTTTGGATGAGCTCGATCAGCCCCGGCACGGTCATTTCGGCGCGCAGCGTCGTTTCGTTGCCAACCACGATGGCGTCGACATTGCTGTAGTGCCGGGCGAGATCGAGCGCCGAGCGAATTTCCCGCTCGTTGCGGGCCTGGTCCTTGTCGATCCAGGCGCCAACGGTGACCCTAAGGCCGAATTCCGCGGCGATCGGCGGCACCAGTTCAGTACCGCCGGTTGCCGAATAGGTGCGGACGGCGCGGGTGTAAGGCGCTATGGCGCGCAGATCGGCCCGGATCTGTTCAGCCGTCGGACGAGCGCCACGGTCCGGATGCGCGGAATCGGCGAATGGTGAATAGGAAATGCTGGCAAGCTGCCGGGTGACGTCGGGGGCTGTCCCCACCGGTCTCAGCAAAGCCCAAATGCCGGCATGCACGCACGCAACTAGCGCGAGCACGGCAACGACGGTGCGCATGGACTCCAACCACGCGGGGCAAACCACACAGGCCCGAACCTGCCCCCAGGTTCGACGATGGTCGTAAGGGTGAGGCTAACCTTGCAACGGCGAAGCTAAACTAGCGACGGGCAATGGCGAATTCAAGACAGCATGGTGCGCAAGGCGGCGCGCAAACGTCATTTTTTTGATGCGGCCTTTTTGCTGCGGTCCGGCTAGCGGGTGGTGGTTGGATTCTGCGCCGAGGCGGCGGGCGGCGGCGTAATCGGGGCCGCCGGATTGATCCAGCAAGCATGCACGCGCCCGTTCAGGCTATCGGCCGCCTTGGGGTCGATCGAATTGGCGTGCAAAACCAGGCAGCGGAATGTCACCTGGATATGGCCGCTCGGGCAGCCGAAGCGATCGTAAAGGTCGAGGTGACGAAAGGCGGTGTCCAGGTCGTCGCGCCACAATAGGCTCACAACGCGCCGGCCTAGCCAAACACATTCCGGATTACCCGCCGGTCCGTTAAGGACGCGCTGCGCTTCGGTAAATTCGTCGATTTTCTGAGTTTCCTTGGTGCCGTCCTTGGCGCCATCCTTTGCGCCATCCTTGGCGCTGTCTTTGGACCCTTCTTTGGCGCCCTCTTTGGGCGCCGCCGATTGCTGGTCCGCTGGCTTGGCATCGCCATTCTGGGCCAAGTTCTGGGCCAAGTTTTGAGCCAAGGCTATGGAGTTTCCAGGCCCGATAGGGGCAGCGGCAAGCAGCCACAGGGCCGCGCATAATCCGCCGGCAAAATTGAGTACGCGGTACGACATAGTCCCCTTGTTGCGTTGGACTGGAGAGAAGCGGAAAGCGGCGTCCCCCAAAGTTAACTTGACCCGCGGCTTCTGCCGCCTTGTGGCCATCGATTGAGCCGCCATTGCGGCGGCCGCTGCAGAAAATGACGTGGTGACCACAGCCCAAGTCCGGCCTTTTGTCCAGCGCGCACGGGGCCCGCTTTGCCACCCGTTGGGCCCCGCCGCTTGGTATGGCGTTTTGGCTTTGCCTTTGGCTTGTGGCTTGGCTTGGCGGTCGCCCAAGGCTAAGCGGGATGCGTGCTCCGTCCGACACAAGCAAATTCGCTCGCCGTAGCGATCGCCTGTTACGCCGCCACCGCACTCGCGATCTTTTTTGCGTGGTGGTGGCTCGGCGCGCCGCTGCGCCTGCCGCCTTCGCCGCTTGCTGCAGGCGGCAAGCTCTCTTGCGTCTCCTACGCGCCGTTCCGCGGCGACCAAGATCCGCTGGTTGAGACAACCCATATCGATGCGCTTCAGATCGATGAAGATCTGACGCTGCTGTCCCGTTACACCGATTGCATCCGCACTTATTCGATTGAAAACGGGCTCGACCAGATCCCGGCAATCGCGCAGCGGCACGGCATCAAAGTGATGCAGGGAGTTTGGCTCTCCAACAAGCCCGGAAAGAACCGCCAGCAAGTCGAAACGGTCGTCGCGCTTGCCAAGAGCTTTCCAGGCACGATCAGCGCCGTGATCGTCGGCAATGAAGTGCTATTGCGCGGCGATTTGTCGGTCGGCGATCTCACGACCTTTATCCGCGAGGTCAAGGCGCAAGTAGCGGTGCCAGTCACCTATGCCGATGTGTGGGAATTCTGGCTGCGCTACCGCGACCTGCAAAACGCGGTCGATTTCGTCACGATCCACATCCTGCCGTATTGGGAGGATTTTCCGCTGGCGGCGTCGGTCGCCGCCGCGCATGTCGATGCGATCCGCAAGCAAGTCGTTGCTGCCATTCCCAACAAAGAGATTTTCATCGGCGAAGTCGGCTGGCCGAGCGCAGGGCGCATGCGCGAGGCGGCGCTGCCGTCGCCGTCCAATCAAGCGCGCGTCATTACGGAAACCATGACGCTCGCCCAGCGCGAGAACTTTCGCGTCAATGTCATCGAAGCGTTTAACCAGCCATGGAAACGCTGGCTGGAGGGCGCCACCGGCGGCTATTGGGGCATTTTCGACCGCGCTACGGCAGCGCCAAAATTTCCGTTCAACGGCATCGTTTCCGATCATCCTTATTGGCTCTTGCAAGCGCTTGCCGGCATGCTGCTCGCCGCCATCATATTCGCAAGCGCCTGGTGGGGCGCCGGCTGCAAGCCCGCGGTGTTGCATCTGTGGCCGCGCATCGCGATCCTCGCCTTCGCTCCGGCGGCGCTATTCGGATGGACGCTCGAACGGATCCCGATCGACAGCTTCAGCTCCGGCACCTGGTTGCGCGCCATTGTTTTTGCCGCGACCGCGGCAATTGCACCGGCAGCATGCGCCGCCGCCTGCGCGGTGGGCCGCACGCAGCTGACATTCGCAGGCCTGCTCGGCGGGCGACGCCGTGCGCGCGATGCAATCGGTGTCTTAGTCGCCGTCAGCCTGATCGCGCTGACGCTGTTATCGATCGAGACGGCGCTCGCGCTGGTATTCGATCCGCGCTACCGCGATCTGCCATTCGCACCGCAAAGCGCAGGTGTCATCGCCTTTCTGATGCTGATGGTTTCGACGCCGCGTCCGGCCGGCCAGCGGGCGGCGGCCGAAACGCTCGCGGCGGCCGTGCTTGCGGTCTCGGCGGTCTATATCGCCTTCAATGAAACGTTGGCGAATTGGCAAGCGCTCTGGCTTTGCGGCGGATTTATTGGGCTCGCTGTCATTCTGCTGCGGGCGCGGGACGCGCCAGACTAAGCACCAGCAAACCGGCCGCGAGGGCAGAAAGCTCCGGGTTGTGCAGCACGATGCCAAAGCCGCCGGCTGCTAGCGCGATCGCGACCAAGACGATCGACGGCCGTAGCAGATTGAGAAGCGCCGCTGCCAAGGCGACGCCGCCGAACACATAGTGGTTATAAAGCGCGATGGAGACATGGAAGACAGTGCACAGCCAGCTCTTCAAGCCGGCTTGGCAGGCCAATTCCACATTCAGGTTCTCGATGGCCATGTAGCGCAGATACATGGCCTCGCCGAC
>CATPBC010000415.1 GCA_955652195.1 uncultured Xanthobacteraceae bacterium
AGGGAGGAGACAATGCGCCGACGTGACGTTCTTCGCGGCACCGCAGGCTTCGTCAGCACGCTGGCACTCGCCCGTGCCGCGCAAATCCCGGCTTTCGCCCAGGGCAAGACAGCTCTCAAAGCCTCCGATGTTCATCCGGCCGGCTATCCGACCGTTGTTGCGGTGGAAAATCTCGGCAAGAAGCTCGAACAGGCGACCAATGGGCGGCTTAGCGTCCAGATGTTTGGCTCGATGCAGCTTGGCGGCGAGAAGGAGGCGATCGAGCAGGCGCAGGTCGGTGCGCTGCAAATGGCGCGCGTCAGCGTCGGTGCGATCGGCCCGGTGATCGACGATCTCAACGTCTTCAACCTGCCGTTCCTGTTCCGCAACACCGCGCACATGCAGAAGGTTATCGACGGAGCGATCGGCAGCGAACTCCTCGACAAAGTGACGGCGAACGAAAAGGCCGGACTGGTTGGGCTGTGCTGGATGGATGCCGGGGCGCGCAGCTTCTATAACACCAAGCATCCGATCAAAAGCATCGCCGATCTCAAGGGATTGAAAGTTCGCGTCATCGGCAATCCGATGTTCGTCGATATGGCCAACGCGCTCGGCGCCAACGGCGTCGCCATGGGTTACGACCAGGTGTTCAGCGCGCTGCAAACCGGCGTGATCGACGGCGCCGAGAACAATCCGCCGAGTTTCGTCTTCGACAATCACTATCAGGTGGCGAAGAATTACACGCTGACCGAGCACCTGATCGTGCCGGAAATCCTGGTGTTCTCGCGCAAGACCTGGGACTCGCTGTCGAAGGACGACCAGGCGCTGATCCGCAAATTCGGCGGCGAGGCGCAAGCCGAAGAGCGCGTGCTGTGGGCGGCTTACGAGAAGCAGGCCATGGACAAGGCGCAGACCAGCGGCGTGCAGATCGTCGAAACGATCGACAAGCAGCCATTCCAGGATGCCGTCAAACCGGTCTGGGATAAATACGGACCGCGCTTCGCCGAATTGGTCAAACGCATCCAAGCCGCCAGCTGAACGGGCGATCATGGCGGCGGCGATACGCAGGCTGATGGACGTGCTCTACGGCGCGTGCGTAGTCATCGCCGGCACTGCCTTGGTCTTGATCTCGGCGGTGATTCCCTGGGCGGTCTACACCCGCTATGTGCTCAACCGCGCCGCATCCTGGCCCGAGCCGATGGCGGTGCTGCTGATGATCGTGCTAACATTCTTCGGCGCGGCGGCCTGCTACCGCGTCGGCCTGCACATGCGTGTGTCGTTCTTTGCCTCGCTGTTGCCGGAGCGCTTGCAGCGCGTCACCGCGCTTTTGGTCGAACTGCTGATGGCCTTGATCGCGCTGTTCATGGTCGATTGGGGTAGCAAGCTCGTCGCCGCGACTTGGCAAAATTCCATCGCCGATTTTCCCTCGCTGTCGGTCGGCGCGACTTACCTCCCGATACCGGTCGGCGGCGCCATCCTGCTGCTGTTCGTGTTCGAACGGCTCGCCATCGGCCCGCCACCGCCGCCGGCTGAACGCGGCGCCGTGGCATTCGAATAACGCATGATCCCGAAAAATGGAAACCGGTTTTCGGAAAAGATCATGCGCAAACAAAAGGCTAAAGCGAAATGACGATGCAACCTAGAGCCATTTTGCTTTAGCCGCGGGGAGGGCGCAGGCAATGGACATCTTCGTCCTCCTTGCGACGATGCTCACATGTTTCGTTATCGGCATGCCGATCGCCTACTCGCTTGCCTTGGCGGCGATCGCCGGCGCTTTCTGGATGGACATTCCGCTTGAAGCGGTGATGCTGAAGATCTCCGACGGCGTCAGCAAAGTCGCGATGCTGACCATCCCGTTTTTCGTGCTGGCCGGCGCGATCATGGCTGAGGGCGGCATGGCCAAGCGGCTTGTCGCTTTCGCCGATGTGCTGGTCGGCTTCACGCGCGTGCGCGGCGGCCTCTCGGTCGTCAACGTCGTGGCGACGACTTTTCTCAGCGGCATTTCCGGTTCGGCCGTCGCCGACACATCGGCGATCGGCTCGGTCATGATTCCGCAAATGGAACGCAGCGGCTTTCCCCGCGTCTTCGCCACCAATGTGACGATCTCGGCTTCGGTACAGGCACTGCTAGTGCCGCCGAGCCATAATGCGGTGATCTATTCGCTGGCGACCGGCGGCACGATTTCGATCATCAGCCTGTTTATGGCCGGGGTGGTGCCGGGATTGTTGCTCGGTCTGGCCCTGGTCATTCTCTGTCTTGTCATCGCCTATCGCGACGGCCATCCGCGCGGCAGCGCCGTGCCGCTGCGTCAAGCGGTCAAGATTTCGGTCGAAGCGCTGTGGGGCTTGATCACGCTGATGATCATCCTTGGCGGCATCCTCGGCGGCATTTTCACCGCGATCGAGGCCGGCGCGGTGGCCTGTGTCTGGGCCTTCTTCGTCACCATGTTCGTTTATCGCGATTATCGCTGGCGCGACCTGCCGGCGCTGGTGCACCGGACCATGCGCACGGTGGCGATGGTGCTGACCTTGATCGCCTGCGCCTCGAGTGTCGGCTACATCATGGCGCTCACGCAGATGCCGGCGAAGATCACGGCATTCTTTCTCACTATCTCAAGCAACAAATACGTGATCCTGATGCTGGTCAACATGCTGTTGCTGCTGCTGGGCTGCCTGGTCGACATGGCGCCGTCGATTCTGATCTCAACGCCGATCCTCCTTCCAGTGATGCTGAAGCTCGGCGTCGATCCGGTTCATTTCGGCATGATCATGATGCTCAACCTCGGCATCGGCCTGTGCCATCCGCCGGTTGGCGCAATCCTGTTCGTCGGCTGTGCGGTCGGCAACGTCACCATCGAACAGGTGCTGCGGCGCATCTGGCCGTTCTACGGCGTGATGTTCGCCGTATTGATGCTGGTGACCTATCTGCCCGTGCTTTCGCTATGGCTGCCGCACCTGCTCGGGCTGTGAGATTTATTCCGCCGGTGCAGCTGTCGGAGCGGCGGCATCGGCTTCCATCACCGGCCGCGCGAAGTACAAGAACACCAGGAACAGCGCGCCGATGAAGCACGGCAGTGCGGCGGCATAGAAGATGCCGCCGACTTTGTAGCCAAGTCCGACCAGTACGCCGATAAGAACCGGGCCGAACACTTGGCCGACGCGGCCCATGCCCATGGCCCAGCCGATGCCGGTCGAGCGGATCGAGGTGGGGTACATGCCGGCGGCGACGGCGATCAGGCCGGTTCCGGTGCCGCCGACAAAGAAGCCGGCGAGGAACGAGGCGATGCTGAGCATGGCAATCGATGAGGTGGCCTGGCCGAACCAGGCGAGCGACAGGCCGCCCAGGATGAAACCGGGAATGAGCACGCGAAACGCGCCGGCACGATGTACGGCCCATCCCGATGCGGCGCTGGCAATGACGCTGCCGATATTGTTGAGCCCGATGATCAGCGCCGCGGCGGACAGTGAGAAGCCGACCGAATTGAGCACTGCCGGCGTCCAGAACGTCACGGTGACCAGGATCATGAACACCATGAAGAATGGCACCCACAAGAGCAGCGTTGGAATGGCGCGGCCTTCCATGAACAGATGTTTGAGTGGAACGCCCTGCCGCGCCGGATCGGACGGCGCGACGAGTTCGACGCCGGCCGGCACTTCGCCCGGCATGATGCGCTCAAGCGTGCGCCGCACTTCCTCCTGGCGCATGTTGCGCGCGAGCAGGAAGCGGATCGATTCCGGCAGCCAAATTATGAGCACCACGGCAACGACAAGCGGCGCCACCGCGCCGATATAAAACACCGATTGCCAGCCGAAGGTCGGAATCACCCAGGCGCTGGTGAGCGAACCGATCAGGCCGCCGCCGGGAAACGACGCAAACAGCACGGTGACGAACACATCGCGCAGCCGCTTGGGCGCCAGCTCCGCGCCCATCGCCAGAAACGCCGGCGTGACGCCGCCGAGGCCGAGACCGGTGCAGAAGCGGTAAGTCAGCAATTCGTTGAGCGAGGTGGAGGTCGAGGTGAGATAGCTGAACACCGCAAACACCACGACCGCGATGATCATGAACCATTTGCGGCCGAACACGTCGGCCAAGGGTCCGAACGACAGCGCGCCCAGCGCCGCGCCGACCAATCCCGCCGAGCCGACTTGGCCGAACTGCGGCATCGGCAGGTGGATGACCGCGGCGATCGCCGGCGCCGTATAGCCGATGGCCTGCGTATCGAAACCGTCGAGGGCCGCCACCAGCATGCACAGGATCAGAACGCCGATCTGAAACGGCGTCACCGGATGGCGGTCGATCAACTCGATGACGTTAACCTTTGCCGCTGCCATGATGTTTCCCCCTTGACGATTCCCCGGTGCGGCTCGAGTACCGCACGATTATCCTTGTTGTTTTCGATTAAGGCGGATGCGCGCCTTTTCCGCAAGGCCGGCGATTAGCTGGCCGGAAAACCGAGCGCCTTGCTCGCCAGAGCCGCGCCTTCGACCAGAGCGCGCAATTTGGCCCAGGCGATTTGCGGATGCGAGCGGCCGCCAAAGCCGCAATCGGTTCCGGCGATCAGGTTCTCTTTGCCGACCCGGCGCGCATAGCGTAGCAGGCGCTGCGAGACGAGTTCGGGATGCTCCACGACATCGGTGGAATGGGTGACCACGCCGGGAATGAGGATTTTGCCGGCCGGGAGTTTGACGTGGTCCCAGACGGCAACCTCGTGCTCGTGCCGCGCATTGGCCCCTTCGATGAGAAAGGCTTGCGCTTTGACTTTGAGCACGATGTCGACGATCCGCTCCAGTTCGAGATCGAAGGCGTGCGGGCCGTGCCAGCTGCCCCAGCACAGATGATAGCGCACGCGA
>CATPBC010000416.1 GCA_955652195.1 uncultured Xanthobacteraceae bacterium
ATTCTCGAACTCGACCTAGCCGGCAACAAAAAAGCACACATCCGCACACAATCCGGCGCCTCAAACCAACGTGAGCTTCAGGTTGCCTAGATCAATTCAGCGGGTATTACGATGTCGTCGATCGGCCGGCACGCATTGAAGATCTCGGGTTATGCGCCCGCCTTACCGACGCCATTCAGCGATGACGACACGATTGACGCTGCGGCATTTGAAGAGTCTCGTCGGATAAGAGACTGGCTGCTGGCAATTCTCCGTTTTGCTTTCACTCTGGAGCAGTGCGACCAAACAGCCGTCATGAGCCTAGCGGCAGAGATGGACCGATTGGGATCGGGTAGGAGCGCATCCAGTTTTGGTTTTTTCACCAGGACAACCACGAACTTCTGTGCCTGTATCGTTGCAAAAGGCCAGTTCGAGAAAGCGGCCGAGCTCCGCCTTCATATCAAAAGGATCAATGACGATCGGCTGCAGCGAGCCTTTGAGGCAGTGCTTTTCGATCAACATATCGAACCGGCTCGTTCGAAAAAGATGGATCGTGAAGACCTGCGGAAGGGTCTCGCTGTGAGATAAGTGGGACCGCGCTGACGTCTCTTATGGCCCCACTATAAAAACTGCCTCGGATTAATCTCGAATTTATATGCGGTGGTGCGGATATTAATCGCACCGGTTGAGACAGATTGCGAAAGTTCAAGCAATGTCATTATTAAATCACACGCTTGCGAACCGGCGGTTAGTATCTCCCTCTTTGCTAGCTAAAGGCAAAATCAGTAGTCGTGTCCGCGCGCCGCGATCTGTAGCCCCAAGGATTAAAGAACTCGGCAAAATTGCCGTTACATTGGCAGTTTATCTCGCGATTATGACCACACTCGTGGCGTGGGATGTTTGGATGTGGAGTGTGCCCTCGCATCATTAGCGACAAGTGCACGAGCCCGGCGATGCCGTGCCGCGGATTGGTGATTACTTTAAGGCGACGCCGCCGTTCGGGTTTCTATAAGCCCCTCCAAGCGGACGATGTCTTTCGTTTTCGCCTCGATGACGCCTTCAAGCCGCGAAATATTTTGCATGAGACGCTCGGTCGTCAGGCGCAGAAAATAATAACCGAATTCTGGGTTCTGAAAGTAGAGTTCGAGCAGCTTTTCATAGGTGATGGTCAGAACGTCGCCGTTCTCGATGCATTCCACCGTTTGGGTGCGCCGGTTCTTGGGATCGACGAAACCAAGTTCGCCCATCATGCGTCCAGGCGGCAGTTCGATGCCGATCTCGCTTACGAGAAATTTGCCCGTCACGGTCAAGAACATCTCGTTGGCGGGATCGCCTTTGTGAAACAAAATATCGCCCTTGCGGTATTTGCGCGGCGTCATGAACGGCCGCAGCCAATCCATCGACAAATCGCCCTGCGCGGAAACCCGCGCTTTTTTGACCAGGGTGAGCATCTGGCGCAGCCGGATGGCGTTGATCGGTAGCGACAGCAGATATAGGAAAAAGGTCGGCATCGATCCGGCCAGCGCGCCATAGGCGATGAAGAACACATTGCTGACGATGCCGATGACGCGCAACGGCACAATCGTACGCACCAAGAGTGTGGCGACAAAAAATACCGCGCCGGTCAAAGCCAGCATATTTGCCAGCGTGATGTGGGTAAGCCCGACGTCGACAAGTCGGTTGACCACGGCTTCGAACGTGACGTTGCTCGGGTCGAGGCCAAGCTGCAGCAGTATTTTCTCGATCCGCAGGTTCTGCGCCGCGGCAGAAAGTATGCGATCCAGTACTGCGCTCGGATCCAAACTACTGGGGCTGTTCATGTCGGCCTCACAAAGTCCGCGGGCGGCGGCCCGATGGCGGCAAATTAGCATCCGATCCGCTTGGAGGACAGGATTCGGGTGCGATCATGCGCCGTCGTGCAATGGAAGGGATGCAGCAATGAAACGGATGCAGCTTGGTCAGTAAAGCCCTGGTCAGTAAAACCCCTGGCCCTGGCGCGGCGGAGCCTTCATGGTCAGCGGCTGTTTGAGGCTGCCGCCGCTCGATTGGCTTGTGCCGCCGGGCACTGGGAAATCATATCCAATGATCGCTTTGGCAACGAGACGATCGGAACCTGATGTCAGGCCATAGCCGAGGCCCAGTTCGATATCGAACGTGCCGAGCTTGAAATCGGTCACGCCGAATAACTGATGCCGTTGCTGCTCGAGTGGCGCAAAATCTCCAATCTTGCCAAGGTTGGTATAATATTCGACGCCGATAAAACGGTCATTGCCTAGATTGCGCGCGAGCCGTGCCGCCGGCAGGAAATCGGCTTCGCCCAGCGCGCCTAGTCCAATGCCGACGATCGGATTGACGATGAATTCCCATTCGCGGTTGCGCACGCCGATGATCGGCCGGATTTCGAGCGCATAATGAGTTTGCGAGAATGCCGGCGTCTGATAGCTGAGCTCGAAATTCACGCCGTAGAAAAAATTTCGCTCGCCGGCGTGCGGTGTGACGAAGAGATTACGGATCTTGGCGCCGTTGGACAGAAAAGCGCCGCTGCCGCTTACGGCGAATGGTGCGTAGAAACCGATTTCCCACCAATCGGTAATTCCATAGGCCAGCTCGGGCGTGCCGTTGAGCGCATGGTTTGCCACCAAGCCGCCGGAAAAATCCGGCTGTTTGCGGCCACTGAACGTATAATTGAGAAGCTGTTCGAAGGTCCAATGCCCGATCGCGGCAATCTGGGCGTTATAGACTTGGATCTCATCGTCGGCGAGGGCGGCGCTGGTAGTCTCTATCAGCACGACGGCTGCTGCTGCGGTCGCTTTCATGCCAGCCGTCGTGCTGATCGCGAGTACCAG
>CATPBC010000417.1 GCA_955652195.1 uncultured Xanthobacteraceae bacterium
GATCGCCTGCGCCTGGATGCCGATCTTCATCTTCTTTGCTCAGGGCTTCGAGCACTCGGTCGTCAATATGTTCATCATCCCGACTGGAATGATGATGGGCGCCAAGGTCACGGTCGCTGATTGGTGGTTGTGGAATCAGATCCCGGTCACGCTTGGCAATCTGGTCGGCGGATTTCTATTCACGGGATTCGCCATTTACGCGACCTACAAGCCTCGTACCGCCGCCAAAGTATTGGCGCCGACGCCGACCGGGGTGCCTGCCGAATAGGCGACGGACAATACCAACGCCATAGACGGAGGCCATCACTCAGCGGACCAGGCGATGCCGGGCGATTTCGAACCAGAGCAGAAGCGTTATCTCGAAGGCTTCATGACCGGACTGCAGATCGCGAAGAGTCTGCGTCCGGCAAACGGTAATGGAGTGACGCCAAGTTCGCCTTCGGTGGCGGCGAATGGCGCCGCCGCTGCGGCGGAGCCGACCGGGCCTGATGCAGCGGCGCTGCGGGCGCAAGACCGCGTGGTTAAGGCCGGCGGCAAGCTTTCCGATCCGGAAAAGTTCAAACGCGAGCTTCATCCGTTTGACGGCTACGAGCGGCTGAAGGAGCAAGCCGTAAAAAACGAACCGCCCAAGCCAGACGATAATTTCCGCTGGCGTTTCTTCGGCCTGTTCTACTGCGCGCCGGCGCAAAAGGCCTATATGTGCCGGCTGCGCATTCCGAACGGCATCCTCAAACATTGGCAATTTGCCGGGGTTGCCGATCTCGCCGAGCGCTATGCCGGCGGCTATGCCCACGTGACCACGCGCGCCAACCTGCAGATGCGCGAAGTCGAGCCGAAAAACGCGGTCGCCATGGTCGAGGCGATCCAGGATCTCGGGCTGTGTTCGCGCGGCTCGGGTGCCGACAATATCCGCAACGTCACCGGCACGCCGACCGCAGGGATCGATCCGCAGGAACTGATCGATACGCGGCCCTATGCCCGCGAGTGGCACTTTCACATCCTCAATGACCGTTCGCTGTACGGCATCCCGCGCAAATTCAATGTCGGTTTCGATGGCGGCGGCGTAATTCCGGTTCTTGAAGACACCAACGACATTGGCTTTCAGGCCGTCGCGGTGAAGGGAGGACATGGCATCGAGCCGGGCGTTTGGTTCCGCCTGATGCTCGGCGGCGTGACCGGTCACAAAACTTTTGCCGGCGATACCGGAGTGATCGTCAAGCCGGCGGAAGCCACGCAGGTCGCCGATGCCGTGGTTCGCATTTTCATCGATCATGGCGACCGCACCAATCGCGCCAAGGCGCGGCTGAAATACATACTCGACGCCTGGGGCTTCGAGAAATTCGTTGCCGCGCTCGACGAAAGGCTTGGCCGCAAACTCGTGCACGCCCCCGCAGACGCCATTGCGCCGCGGCCGCCGATCGATCGGCTGGCGCATATCGGCGCCCATCCGCAGAAGCAAGACGGCTATTGCTGGATCGGCGTCGTCCTGCCGGTGGGCAAGCTCACGGCCGGACAGATGCGCGGGATCGCAAAAACCGCGAGGGAATTCGGCGATGGCGACATCCGCCTCACCGTCTGGCAAAACTTGCTGATCTCCGGCGTGCCGCAGGCCCGCGTCGCCGAAGCTGAAGCGGCGATCACGGCGCTTTCGCTGTCGACCAAAGCCACATCAATCCGCGCCGGTCTGATCGCCTGCACCGGTAATGTCGGTTGCCGGCTGGCAATGTCCGACACCAAGCGGCATGCCGAAACGATCGCGCAGTGGTGCGAAACCCGCGTGCAGCTCGATAGCCCCCTCAACATCCATCTCACCGGCTGCCCGAATTCCTGCGCGCAGCATTACATCGGCGATATCGGGCTTCTCGGCACTAAGGTCCAAGCCTCCGAAGAGGGCGACCAGGCCGAGGCCTATCACATCAATGTCGGCGGCGGCTTCGGGCCGCAGGCGCAATGCGGCCGCGAAATCTATCGCGACATCAAGGCCGAGGATGCGCCGCGGATGATCGAGCGGATGCTCAAAGCCTATCTCGCCAATCGCGCCGGGCCGACGGAGAGTTTCGCCGATTTCACGCGGCGCCACGAGGTGGATGCGCTGAAAACGTTGCTCGAGCGGCAGGCGGGCGAATGACCCACACCACGCCACCGCCGATCCCGTCGCTCATTCCAGAAAGCGCGCCGTTTTCGCCCGAGCAGCGCACTTGGCTGAACGGTTTCTTTGCCGGCCTGCTTTCGCTCGACGGCGGGGTCAATCCGCTCACCGCCGCCGAAGCGGCAGCATTGTTGCAGAACGGGAGTGCGGCACCGACAGCCCGCGGACCCCTGGATGACGCCGATGACGGACAGGCGCCGTGGCACGATCCGGCAATGCCGCTCGGCGATCGCATGCAGCTTGCCGAGAGCCGGCCGCTGCGGCGGCGGATGATGGCAGCCATGGGCCAGCAGGACTGCGGCCAATGCGGCTACAATTGTGAGGATTATGCCAATGCCATCTTCCTCAAAAGCGAGGAGCGGCTGAATCTTTGCGTCCCCGGCGGCAAGGAAACAGCGCGAACGCTGAAAGCGCTCTATGCCGAATTTGGCGCGATCCCGGCGACGAAACCCGCCGCGACCAAGCCGCCGCCGACAAGCGCCAAGGAGCCGGCGCCGCAGCCCGCGCTTGCGGAAATCTCGGCAAAGGCTGCCGCGAGCCCGTCGCGCGACCAGCCTGATGAGATCGTATTGTTGTCACGTACCCGACTGAACAAGCCGGGTTCGGCCAAAGAGACTTGGCACGTCGAACTCGATCTTGCCGACTCTGCGATCAGCTATGCGGTCGGCGATTCGCTCGGCATTTTTGTACGCTACCATCCGGCGCTGGTCGATGCCGTGATCGCGGCGATCGGCGCGCCGCCCGACTTTCCGATTGCCGGCCGCTCGTTGCGCGATGTCCTGACCGACAGTTCTTCGCTCGGCGTTGCGCCAGACATGCTGTTCGAGCTGATCTCC
>CATPBC010000418.1 GCA_955652195.1 uncultured Xanthobacteraceae bacterium
CACGAGCGTGCGGATCTGTTCCGGTGATTTTCCAACGAGGCCGACAATGTCCAAACCGGCGCAGAAGCGCTTTGCGACAGCGCTCGCAAGCACGACGGCACGCACCGCGTCGTCACCGGCCGCTTGCTTGAAGGCGACGATCACGGCACGCACCATGCGAAGGTCGAGCGCGTTGACCGGCGGGCGTGTGAGCCTGATGAAGGCAATACCGCCGGAGACTTCGTAGCGAATAGGATTGTCGGAGGTTTCTAAAATCATATTGCACGTCAAACTCAGCGCCTGCCTTCGGCGCGCAACGCGCGCTCGGCATGCTTGAGCTCTTTCAGCGCCTTGCCGCCGATCTTCGGATAGGTTGGCTTGAGCGCTTCGATCGCGTCGACAATGACCGCCGAAACGATCAGCCAGGCGACGTGTTTGTGATCGGCCGGCACGACGTACCAGGGCGCGTAACCCGTCGAGGTTTCGCGGATCATTTCCTCATAGGCCGCCATGTAATCGTCCCAGTGCTCGCGCTCGGCGGCGTCGCTGGCCGAGAACTTCCAGCGCTTTGCGGGCGTATCAAGCCGCGCCAAGAATCTTTTGAGCTGCTCGTCTTTGGAAATGCGCAGATGGAATTTCAGCACCAGCGTGCCATTGCGCGTTAGATGGCGTTCGAACTTACGAATATCCTGGAAGCGATGCTTCCAGATATTCTTTCTGGTGAGGTTCGGCGGCAGCTTCTGCCGTTCCAGCAGTTCGGGATGGACGCGTACGACCAGCACTTCCTCATAATGGGACCGGTTGAAAATGCCGATGTGGCCGCGTTCCGGCAGGTGTTTGTTGATCCGCCACAAGAAATCGTGGGCAAGCTCCTCAGCGCTGGGCGCCTTGAAGTCATGGACTTCACATCCCAGCGGATTTATGCCGGCCATCACGTGCTTGACGACGCCGTCCTTGCCCGCCGCATCCATGCCCTGAAGCACCACCAGCACCGCCCATCGGCCGTGAGCGTAAAGCCGTTCCTGCATCTCCGCGAGACGGTCCATGCCTTGCGCGAGAACCGCCCGTACGTCCTCGATGTCGGTCGAAAGGCCGAAGCGTTCGGCGGGATCGTGATCGGCAAGCTTGAACCGCTCCGGCCTGTCGGTCCGGCAGCGCTTGACGATTTTGGCAAGCCTTATCGCCAACGGCGGCACTCACTCATGCGGCGCCGTCGGGGCGGCGGCGAAAAAAGATACCGATTGGCGACCATGTCCTTGAACTTCCTATTCTAAAGATTTTTTATCAAGCCGGCGTCGATCAGCATGCGGTTGAAGCGACGCGCCTCGGCGCCATCGGCGCAGCCATAGAACAAGCCATTGCAGCGGAAAAGGATGTTCTTTTGCTCGGCAAAGGATGAATCGAGCGGTATGCCGGCAGCCTCCTGTACGACCAGTGGCAGATAGGGCCCTTCGAGCGTGTCGAGCGCGGACGACAGGTCAACCGGCCTAAAGTTGACCGCATCGATGGCGTAGTAGGTGGTGAAGTAGCGCGGGTCGTAGGCCATCAGCCGCTGCGCGATACCGTTGTCGTCGAGCGTCGGGTCGATCAGGAACGAGGCAAAATCCGGTTGGTGATCGCCAAACCGCACAAGTAGGAAGGACTCGTTGGGAAATTCGCGCTTCAGCCGCGCCAAGAAATCAGCATAGTCCTTGGCGCTCATCGCCTGGCGCCGTAGATATTCGTCGACCGGCGCCACGTTGCCCAGATCTTTCCATTGCGGCATCAGATCGGGTCGGTAGCGATAGTTCCAGGGAAAGTGATTGGCGGCGAGATAGACGAAAACGAATATCGGTCCGTGTTCGTGCTGTTCGGCAATCATTCGCGCCGCGGCATCGAAGAAGAAACTGTCCGGTTCGAGCTCGCGCGCACCGAGATCGTGCTGGTCGTAGAAACGCTGCACGCCGGTGGTGGCCTGGAAGCTACGCGCGCTCATGAACGCGCCCAGCGCGGGATAGAGCGATAAAGTACGATAGCCGCAGCGCTGCAACGCGGTCGGCAGGCCGCGATTGACGCGGCCGGCCGCGATCCTGGTGACGAAATAGGCAAAACGGCCGAAGCTGCGGGCCGACAATCCCTCGAGCACGTTGTATTCGGTGTACCAGCTCGGACCGCCATTGCCCTCGACCAGGAAGTTGCGTTCCTTGCCATCGAACGACTTGAAATGCGCACCGTAGCCGCTCGGCACCTTGATGTCCGGCGCCACGCGAATGTCGAAACTCGACTCGTCGTGAATGAGGATGATATGCGGCGGCTTGGCTGTCGGCACGCAGGTGTTTCCGACCGAGTTCAGGCGATCGCCGGCGAACGCTGCCGACTGCATCAATCCGCGCGTCATCAATTCGGCAACGGCGTCGACCCCCGAACGGGCGAACGAAGAGACCAGGTTGCCGCCGTACCACGCTTCGAACGGCTGCATCGGAAATTGCATCTCGAGCGCGGTGAGGCCGCCGAGGCAAGAGGCCCCGAGCACCGTGGCGATGAGGCGATGCATGCGGAACGGATCGAGCCGCCAGGCGATCACGACGACGGGTAGAAGCACGACGAGGCTGAACCCGACGATCCAGCGCAGCGCCGGGAAGATCATGAACAGGAAGCTGACAGTATCGGTGTCGACGATCATCAGGTCGACGAAATTCGCCGTCATCAGCAGCACGTGATATTTGAGCTGCGACAACAGAACCAGCACCGTCATCATCGAAAGCGACAGCACTCCGGAAAGAATCGGCCGGCGGGTTAGCGCCAGCCAGAAGAAATTCAGAATGCCCCAGGCCAGCGCGAAGGCCGTCATGGCTGTGGCCGTCCATTCGGTCAGCAGCATGATGGCGAAAGCGGCGAGGTGCGGAAGCAAAGCCAGCGTCGGCCAGCACAAGCCGTGCCGAACGAAAAGCTTGGCGGACACGAGACGCTGACGCAGCGTCGGGACGGCGGCACCCATGACTGGCGCGCCCGTGCCCGGAAATGACCCAGCCTATTTCAAGCCCGGCGCACGGCGCTGCTTGTCATAAAACTGTATTTAATCTGTCATGACAAGGGATGCGGAGACGCAAGCGCGGCCAATCGCGACCGAAACGGTTAAGACGGAGCCCCGGCAAGCTTCATCGCCAACGGCCACGCTCACTCATGATACGGATTGACGAACAATCCGACCATGCCGGTTACCCCCTTCAGATGCGCCGGAGCCGGCCCGAACTTTGCGGTCAACTCGTCACGCGTCAAACCGGGCGGCAGCTCCTTTGGATCGAAATCGGTGGCGATGAGAACGAATGTATAATGGTGCGGCGTCGCGTTGGGAGGCGTGCACGGCCCTGAATAATACGCGACGCCCTGCGTGCTTTTGCCGCCGACATATTTATCGCTCGTCTTATTGACCTCGCCTTCGGCAAAGCCGGTGACGGATGCCGGAATGCCGTAGGCGACCCAGTGGTTGACGCCGCTCGGTGCGCGGCCCTCCGGATCGATCATCAGCAGGGTGAAGCTTTTGGTGCCATCCGGCACATTGCTCCAGGACAATTGCGGCGAAACGTTTTCGCCGACGCAGTTCGGATTGTTAGGTGCGTTGGCCGTGCTGTTGGCGACCTTTTTCGGCATCATTTTGCCGTCGGCAAAGGTGGTCGATTTGAGCGTGAATAGCTCGGCGGCATCGGCTGCCGCGGCGGCAAAACCCAGCGTCAGTATGGCTGTCGTGGCCGCAAAAAGGGTTTCTTGAGCATGGTTTCCTCTTTGTCCCTGATGTCTGCCGCGGCGGTATATGCCGCGACTTCACAACAACCCCAATGCGTGCCGGAAAATTCCACCAAAGTGCAGCGCGATGGCTCGGCAAAATCGGGCGCGCCCCGCGATTAGTTCCGCGAGCGGTCGATCAGCGCGCGTTCCTTGATCCCACAAGGGCTCGCACCTGCGAGCCCGTCTCGCCAAAATGCCGTGGATCAGTTTCTGCTCTTGTCCACCAGTGCTCGCTCTTTGATCCACGGCATCATCTCACGCAGCTTGGCGCCGATCTGCTCGATCGGATGCGCGGCGCATTTGGCGCGCATGGCTTTGAACGACGTCTGATTGACTTTGTTCTCCAGCATCCATTCCTTGACGAATTTGCCCGATTGGATGTCGCCGAGAATGCGTTTCATTTCGGCGCGGGTTTTTTCATCGACCACCCGGGGGCCCGAGACATATTCACCGTACTCTGCGGTATTGGAGACCGAATAGTTCATTGTGGCAATGCCGCCCTCATAGATGAGGTCGACGATCAGCTTCACTTCGTGCACGCATTCGAAATAGGCCATTTCGGGAGCGTAGCCCGCTTCCACCAAAGTCTCGTAACCGGCCTTCATCAGTTCGACCAAGCCGCCGCACAGCACCGACTGCTCGCCGAACAAATCGGTCTCGCATTCTTCGCGGAAGCTCGTCTCGATGATGCCGGCGCGGCCGCCGCCGATGGCTGCACCGTAGGACAGGCAGAGGTCGTGGGCGTTGCCGGAGATATCGCGATGAATGGCCAGGAGGCACGGCACCCCGGCGCCGCGCTGATATTCCGAGCGCACGGTATGGCCGGGCCCCTTGGGCGCGATCATCATCACATCGAGGTCGGCGCGCGGCTCGATCAGATTGAAGTGAATGTTGAGCCCGTGCGCGAACATCAGGGCCGCGCCTTGTTTCATATTGGGGTGCAGGTGATTGTTGTAAATGTCGGCCTGCAATTCGTCGGGGGTGAGCATCATCATCACGTCGGCCCACTTCGCCGCCTCGGTGACTTCCATGACGTTGAGCTTCTCGGCTTGCGCCTTCTTGACGCCTTGCGAGGCTTTACGCAACGCCACCGCGACGTCCTTGACGCCGGAGTCGCGCAAATTAAGCGCGTGGGCGTGGCCCTGGCTGCCGTAACCGATGATGGCGACCTTCTTGCCTTTGATCAGGTTCAGGTCGGCGTCGCGATCATAATAAACACGCATGTTTTCCTCACCCCTCTTTGACCCTATCTTGCCGCCGAGAAAGCACGATGTGGACCGGCCGGCGCACTCCGCTGCTGCTTCTAAAGCATGATCCCGAAAAGTGGAAACCGGTTTTCGGAAAAGATCATGCTCAAACAATAAGCTAAAGCGAAATGGCGATTCAACCCAAAGACATTTCGCTTTAGTTTCTGCGCGCGGCGGCGACAAGCCCGCTCTGCCGGGTCTCGAGCTGCGCCGGCGGGGAGGCTTTTTTCGCCGAGCCGTCAAACTGCTCGCGGGCGCGGGCGATCTTGGTCTGATTGCGAAGCGCCCAATCGCCGAGCGCCGAGACTGGCTCCAACAAGTCGCGCCCGAGCGCGGTCAAAGCATAGTCGACGCGCGGCGGAATTATCGGAAACACCGTGCGCGTGATCAATCCGTCGCGCTCGAGCCCGCGCAGGGTCAGCGTCAACATGCGCTGCGAGATGCCGCCGATCGAACGCCGCAATTCGTTGAACCGCTGTGGGCCGCCGCCGAGCTTGGTGACGACAAGCACCGACCATTTGTCGCCGACGCGCGCCAGCACATCGCTTACGGCGCGGCAGTCGGCAGGCAAATTCTTGTGTCTTGGTTTCATCCTTGTGCCTTCTTGCCG
>CATPBC010000419.1 GCA_955652195.1 uncultured Xanthobacteraceae bacterium
CGTGCGATACTTAGCCAATACAATCGATGATATGCAAAAACTTCTTTTCGGCTACCGCGACAACATGAGAGTCGAGATTGAAACCGGTGTCGCGGTAACTGCAAAAACCGTGGCGGACCTTCGAGCGCTCCCCCACTTGGCCGGACGGCTTGGTTTTGAACATCCACATATACCTTGACCCCCGGCTGAGCGTCGTGAGGGTGGAGCGGGGCCTCCTGACCCCCGGCTGGATTGCGCAGTTTAGATCGGTCCCGCCCAGCCGATGCGGATGTGGCCGATCTCGACCCGAGTCAGCAACCCGGCGAACGACGATCCTTCGATCCTCGATCCCATCAAATTGACCACCCCTGCTGCGTAGCTCGACCGAGTCCTACATGCCTCCTAATGGCATCGTGTTTCGATAGCCAAATGCCGGCCAAAGCGAAACGGTGAGAGGATTATGTCGAGCCGCGCAGCGTGGATGATTTACGGCGCCAACGGCTATACGGGGCGTCTTGTGGCCGCGGAGGCGGGGCGACGCGGTCTGAATCCGGTGTTGGCCGGTCGGCGTGCCGGCCCGATCGAGAAGTTGGCGGCTGAACTCGGTTTGCCCATGAGGGTCTTCGACCTTGACGATGTGCCGGCCGCTACGGCTGCGATCGCGGACATGGCGGTCGTCGCGAATTGCGCCGGCCCATTCGCAGCGACCAGTGCTCCAATGATTGATGCCTGCCTTACGAGCCGAGCACACTATCTTGATATTACTGGTGAGATCGACGTCTTCCTTGCCGCGCAGCGCCGCCACGCGGATGCCCAGGCAGCGGGAATCGTCATTTGTCCGGGCGTGGGATTTGATGTCATTCCGACTGATTGCATGGCCGCGGTGCTCAAGGAGGCGCTGCCTGACGCAACCCACCTCATACTCGCGTTCGATGCGCGAGGAGCCATGAGCCCCGGCACCGCGCGCACGATCGCACGATCTCTGCGGCTCGGCCAGCACGGCGGCCGGGTGCGCCGGAACGGGGTGATTGAGGAAGTGCCGCTGGCACATAGCTGGCGGCGTATTGACTTCGCGGGCGGCTCCGCTACAGCGATCGCCATCCCCTGGGGGGATCTCGCTACCGCTTGGTTCTCAACCGGCATTCCCAACATCGAGACATATGCCGTAGTGCCGCGCGCTGCGGCGATCGCCAGCCGCGCGCTCAATTGGGTACGGCCCTTACTCGCATCGACACCTGGTCAGACGCTGCTAACCCGGCTCGCCAATCGCGCCAGCGGACCCTCCGAAGAACAGTTACGCACTGGGAGATCCCGTCTGTGGGGCGAGGTGCGCAATGCGGCAGGTGAGCGGCGCACAGCGCACCTGGAGACTGCCAACGGGTACCGCCTGACGGCCGACGGCACTACTATGGCGGTGCAATACCTGCTGACAAATGCGCCGTCAGGTGGGTACTACACGCCGAGCATGCTCCTGGGCGCGCGCTGCGTCGAACAATTGCCAGGGTCGACTCCCATCCGCGTGGAGTAGCCGAGCGAGGCGGCTGATCGACGAGCCACAAAACGCCACGTCAAATCATTACATGATTTACTCAGCCCAGCACCCCGCTGTCCATTTAGTTGCCGAGGATTGCTCATGGTACTAAGTGCAGCCGACATATGCCCCTTTGGTTGGAAGGCACGCGACTTCGCTCTTAAAGGCGTAGACGACAAGACCTATTCGCTTGCCAATATTCGTGGGCCGAAAGGCACGCTTGTCGCGTTCATCTGTAATCACTGTCCCTATGTGAAAGCGTCCATCGACCGCATTGTGGCCGAGGCCAAAGCGCTACGCCAGATCGGCATCGGGACGATCGCCATCATGCCAAACGACACTGAGGCCTATCCCGAGGACTCCTTCGAAAACATGAGGGCATTCGCAGCGCATCACGGCTTCACCTTTCCCTACGTTATAGATACGACTCAGGAAGTGACACGCGCCTATGGCGCGCAGTGTACGCCCGATTTCTTCGGCTTCAATGCGCAAGATGAGTTGCAATACCGCGGTCGCCTCGATGCTTCGCGGATGACGCCGATCGCGAATGCACGCCGCGACCTATTTGAAGCAATGAGATTGATTGCCGAAACAGGTCATGGGCCGAAAGAGCAGCTTCCATCTATGGGCTGTTCGATCAAGTGGAAGCACTGAATAGTCTTCTGGCGCTCTTGAGGCGTTACGTTTTGTCATTCGGGCAAGCGACTGCCAGCCGCGCGCTGCGCACGCCGCCTCGAGTTTTCTTCGCTTCATCGCGTGACGCCATTTGATGTGCATCAAAAGCGTCCGACACTTCATCGGTTAATTGTACTCGGCTCAGAGAGGGCAAACTTTGAGCCGAAGCGGCCTGGGCCGAACCGTGCTTCGCATGGCTCCGGTCCTGGTCGTTTCTTACGTGCTTTGTCAGAGAACGAACTTTAGGTTCGCTCATTAGCCGTCGTGAGGGGTGCCAAACTTTGGTGCCCGACCGTGTTAAATAAGCGCGCGGAATATGAGCCATCTGCGTGGTGGCTCACTAGAGAACAGATCGGGCTGGGGCTGAGAGAGCGTTACGAGCCGGCTGAGGAGTTGCCGCCTCAATTGCTTGTGCTCATCAAGGAATTAGACGCGAAGCCTGAAATTTCAGCTCAGAACGGCTCGGGCGACAAGCCGCCTGTCCAATCTCGGCCGGCATTGACGACACAACGCCCTCGACAGAATTGGGGATCGGCACTCCATTGGCACTGCAATAGACCGCGGTGGCAGTGGTGGCGGTGAAACGATGTTGCCACGGGGCGGCGTCAATGAAGAAGTTTTCAATGGTCCGGCAGCTCGCTGCGATGTTGGTGGTAATCGATGATGGCCGCGTCAATCAGGCGGTGCGACGGCTAAGTTGGTTCTGATGCGAGGAGTTCACATATCCGGTCGGGGTTGAGGAAGGAGAACCGAGTCCGTAGTTCGCACGGATCTGGTCTCGCTCGATCCGAGACGCTCACTGAGAAACTCATAGAGCATTTTGGCGCCTGCTTGCGCAAGCTGGCCGAGCGTGACGGCTGTCCGCGATCCGACCACGCACGCTTCCTGCTGCCTCTCGCAGAAATGCAGTCCGTCACCGCACCTCTGGCCGCCGAGAAAGCTTCGCTCGCACTGACTTGCGACTTCGGTGCGGTCTGCGAACCGCCGTTTGGCAGCAAGACCAGAACAACGGCCAGCCAGAGGGCGTCAGCCATTTGCGTTTGACTGCAAACTGAGCTTGCGCTCGTCAAGAGAGAGCCCAGCAATGACCGACGAAGCTAAACAGGCCGAAGCGACCCAACGTGCGGCTGAATATCCCCAACCTACTATCACGCGGTTTTGCCGCAATCGGCGTGAACGATGTGGTCCGGGGCGTGCTGGATGACCCAACGCCGCTGCCAGACCCTGCCGAAGATTCGGCAATCGCCCGCAGAGGAGAAGAGCCGTGGCCTACACCATGGAGAATCTGCTCAGTGTGCTGCACACGTCCTGCCCGGCCGAAGTTGACGCGCTCTGCAAAACTCGCAGGCGCGTCGAACACGGGCTCACGACCGTGGGGCTCAAGATCCACTGTCTTGGCGACAACTGGGAGCTGTTGAATCTCATTGAAGCTTTGGGCGGGCGGTCTGAGGTAATTGGCAGCAGGGTCTATGCGCACGCCCGTGCGTCGGTAACCGTGATCCTGCCACCGGTGGGGAACGCGCGCTCGGCGATAATGCTCCTCGAGTGCATCGAGAAGTACTTCGGGCACCCTATCTTCCATAATCCGAGGTATCAGATCCAGGTGTGCTCGCCCTGCCGGCTCGACGGGCGGCATGCGGCGATACTTGCTATCGCGTTCTACCTTGGATCCGACGTCCTCAGGCGCTACAGCCTCGATGACCTGACGACAACTTTTTCAGAGGACACGCTTCACGGCCTCAAGCATCGAGGACGCCGCATTGTCCTCTATGATGGCGAGGGCGACCTCGACCGGGACTTCGAATGGTGGGGTCTTGAGAGCGATCGCTTTTCGATACTGCCGCGGCTGCCGTTCGTAAAGGAACGGACCGACGTGCTGACGTGTCAGAGCGAGACCGATATTGAGAATATCAATCTGATCGCGACGTTGCTTTCGCACCATCAGACGCTTGCCTATTGGAAGCACCTGGGACACCGCTTTGTCGCCGAGGTTGAAGCGTTGCTTAGGCGCCATCTTCTCCGAGGGATCCTTGAGGTCTCCTGGATCCACCCAGCGACGGGGGAGATGGCTGACGACACGCAGTTTTTCTCCGCCCTTCAAGAGCTCATGGCGTATGCATTCGACGAGTATGCACGGCTTGAAAAAGAGAAGCGTAACCAATGGTGGCGGCGAGGCACTTCCGATCGCCCTGGCATACTGGCAGAGATGCAAGCGCTGTTGCAGCACTACTGCGCCGAACTCCTCGCGGAGTCCGGCCGATTATTGCAGGAGGGAGCGACATGAGAGCGCATCAGCCCGGTTCGACACCAATCGACATCCCCGAAACGGTCCCGAA
>CATPBC010000420.1 GCA_955652195.1 uncultured Xanthobacteraceae bacterium
CTCTATCCCGACGTGATCGAGAGCGTGTCGTTTACCGGCGGCCCGTCAGTCACCATCAAGTCGCACCACAATGTCGGCGGCTTGCCGGCGCGCATGAACATGAAACTGGTCGAGCCTTTGCGCGAATTGTTCAAGGACGAGGTGCGCGCGCTCGGCCGCGAGCTCGGCCTGCCGGACGCCTTTGTCGGCCGGCATCCTTTCCCCGGCCCCGGCCTTGCGATCCGTTGTCCCGGCGCGATCACCCGCGAGAAGCTCGACATTTTGCGGCTCGCCGACGACGTTTTCATCGAGGAAATCCGCCGCGCCGGGCTCTACGACGACATTTGGCAGGCTTTCGCGGTGCTGTTGCCGGTGCGTACCGTCGGCGTCATGGGCGATTTCCGCACTTACGATTACGTCGTCGGCTTGCGCGCCGTCACGTCGACCGACGGCATGACGGCGGATTTTTATCCGTTCGACATGGCTTTCATCGGCGCGGTGGCGACCCGCATCGTCAACGAGGTGAAGGGCGTCAATCGCGTGGTCTATGACGTGACGAGCAAGCCGCCAGGGACCATCGAGTGGGAGTGAACTGTGCCCATCACCATTTACGGCATCAAGAATTGCGACACGATGAAGAAGGCGCGCGCCTGGCTGGACAAGCAGGGCGTCGATTACGCGTTTCACGATTACAAGGTAGCCGGCATCGATCGTGCGCAGCTCGAACAATGGTGCAAGAAGGCCGGCTGGGAGGTGCTCCTTAATCGCGCCGGCACCACATTTCGCAAATTGCCCGACAAGGACAAAAATGGCCTCGATGCGAAAAAGGCGATCGCGCTGATGCTGGCGCAGCCGTCAATGATCAAACGGCCGGTGCTCGATCTCGGCCGCGGCAAATTGCTTGTGGGCTTTGCGCCGGAGAGCTACAGCGCCGCAATCCCGGCGCGCTAAGTGCCGCAGGGTCCGAGCGACGGCGCCAAATGAATTTAGAGCGCGCGCGAAGATCGGAAATTTAAACGTGCGCGCGAGACTCGCCGCCTCCACAGGCAGAACTGCGAACGAAATCGGCACAGATTGTGGATTGCTGACGCAAGAATTCGTCGCGCGGAACTTTTTCGTTCGTGACGGCAGCGTGGCACGCAGAATCATTTTCCGGCCATCGCTCGACCATGCTTTGTCCAAGAGCTTCGGCTTGATAACGCCGGCAATTCGCTCCGGGGGCGAGGGGCAGATGTCGGGACGACGTGTCGGGAACACGTGTCGGGAAAGAGGCTGGAGGTCTGCATGAATTCGCGCACATTCGTCGGCAGCATTGCGTTTGCCGCTGGCACAGTGGTTTGGATTTGCTCGGCTCAAGCCGCCGATCTACCGCGGGCGCGCGCCCCGGCGCCGGTCGCGCCGGTCGCCTATGTGCCGCCGGTCTACAATTGGTCGGGCTTCTATGTGGGCGGCAATCTTGGTGCTGGTTTTGCGGATTCGTCGTGGACCGATCCGTTCAGCGGAGCGCACGACACGTTCAACAAGACCGGGTTCATCGGCGGCGGACAAGTCGGCGCCAATTGGCAGATCGACGCGCTTGTGCTCGGCATCGAAGGCGATTTCGACTGGACCGGGATTAAGGCCAGCGGCCATGACTCGCTCGGCAATACGATCGGCGCCAATACGCAATGGACTTCGACCGTGACCGGCCGCGTTGGCGCGGCTTTCGATCGCCTGCTGGTCTACGGCAAAGGCGGCGTCGCCTTTGCGCACGATAACGATAGCCTGAACACAATTGGCGGCGCGGCAGCAAGCGCGAGCCTAACGCGGACCGGCTGGACCGCCGGCGCCGGCCTTGAATATGCGTTTGCTCCGAACTGGTCGGCCAAGATCGAGTACGACTATCTCGGCTTCGGATCGGAAACGGTCAATCTTCCCACCGCAGCCTTCCCGACCTACAGCACCGGCGCCTCGCTCAACATCCAAGAAGTCAAAGCCGGTATCAACTTCAAGTTCGGGCCGTGAGGGAAGCGAGTAGCGAGTAGCGATTTTGGCCACTCGCCATTCGCCACTTACCCACTCGCTCGCTCACTCGATCTTGATCTTCGCCGCCGCGATCACCGGCGACCAGCGCGCGATGTCGCCATCAATGCGCGCACGGAATTCGGCAGGCGTGCCGGGAATGGGCGTCATCAATTGTGCCGCGAGTTTGTCCCGGATGACCGGCAAGCGCATGGTCTCGCCGACCAGCCGGCCGATTCGCGCCGCCATCGACTGCGAAATACCCGCCGGTGCAATAAGCCCGCTCCAGGCGTCGGCCTCGACCTCGATGCCGGCTTCCTTCAACGTCGGTATGTCGGGTAATAGCGGCGAACGTTCGGCCGTAGACACGGCAAGCACCCGCAGCGCGCCCGAGCCTAGTTGCGGCACGATCGAGATCGCCGGCAGGCAGACCATCTGCACGTCGTTACGCAGCAGCGCCGTCACTGCTTGCGGCGACGACGGATAAGGCACGTGCACAAGCTTGGCGCCGCTTTTGAGCGCGATCGCCTCCATGGCGAGATGTGACAGCGAGCCGGCGCCGATCGACCCGAAGGCGTATTTGCCCGGATCGCGCCGGATCACGTCGATCAATTCGGGCGTGCTGCTCACCCCAAGCGCGGCATTGACCACGAGCACGCTCGGCTGCGTGACCAATAGCGTGATGAGGGTGAGGTCCTTGCGCGGATCGTAGGATAGGTGGGCGAATAAAAGCGTGTTGATCGCCAGTGGACCGCCGATGCTCACGCCGATGGTTGCGCCGTCCGGCTCGGCCTTGACGACTGCATCCGTCCCGGTGTTGCCGCTCGCGCCCGGCCGGTTTTCGACAATGAAAGTCTGTCTGAGCCGGCTTTGCAGATCGTCCGCGATCAACCGCGCGACGATGTCTGGCGTGGCTCCGGCGGCGAACGGCACGACGACCTTCACCGGCCTTGCCGGCCAGTCCTGAGCGGCGGCAAAGGCCGTGCCGAGAAAAAGGATCATTGCGGCGGCGATAGTGCGTTTCATTGATGCTCCTTCGCGTTCCCCGCAATTCGTGCAACACGTATCATGCCGACCATCCAAATCGAAGCGAGAGAATGTCGTGCGTGCCACAGAGAGATTACGAGCGCTGTTGAAGTCGGGCCGGATTACAGTGGCGCCGGGCGCCTATGACGGGCTCTCGGCTCGGCTGATCGAACAAGCGGGATTTCCGGCGATCTATGCCAGCGGCGGCGCGATCGCGCGCTCGGCCGGCGTGCCCGATTTGGGTCTTCTCTCCATGGCCGCCATTGCCGACCGGTTGGCCTCGATGGTCGATGTTGTCGGGGTGCCGATCGTGGCGGATGCGGATACCGGATACGGCAATGCGCTCAACGCGCAGGCCGCGGCGCGCGCTTTCGAACGCGCCGGTGTTGCGGCTTTCCATCTCGAGGACCAGACATTTCCAAAGAGGTGCGGTCATTACGACGACAAGAGTCTCGTGCCAACAGCCGAGATGGTGCAGAAACTCAAGGCCGTGCGCGACGCCGTGCACGATGCGGATTTTGTCGTGATTGCGCGGACCGATGCGATCGCAGTGGAAGGATTTGCCGCGGCGCTCGATCGTGCCGCTGCCTATCTCGACGCCGGTGCCGATGTGAGTTTTGTCGAAGCGCCGACTTCGGAAGCCGAGATTGCGGAAATTGCCAAGCGCCTGCCGGGATGGAAGTTGATCAATATGTTTGAGGGCGGCAAGACGCCGCTGTTGCCAGCGTCGCGGCTGGAGGCGCTCGGCTACCAGCTCGTGATCGTCCCGAGCGATACCCAGCGGGCCGCGATCAAGGCCATGCAGCGCGTTTTGACCGCGATTGCGGGCGATGGCAGCGCGGCAGCGATGCGGGGCGAGATGGCGTCGTTTGCCGAACGCGAGGCCATCGTCGACACAGCGGGGTACCTCGCTCGCGGCAAAACATACGGCTCGTAAGCTCAAATCCTCAACCCAGGTCCTCTCATTGACAATCGAGAGCGGGCGGCCATGATCGCCGCCCGGCGCGAGCGCCTGGTAACGGGCGCAGCCGTCGCGAATTCAACGTTTAGCGGTGCTGCTTAATGGGTCTTGCTCTCGAAATTCTCGGCCTTGTCGTTTTTCTCGGCGCGCATGTATTTGTGACCATGCGCGACCGACGCGCTGCAGTCGTGGCCCAGATCGGTGAGTGGCCGTACCGCGCTCTGTTCTCTCTTTTATCGATCCTCGGAATCGTCCTGATTGCCTACGGCTTTGCCGCCTATCGCGCGGCCGGCATGATCATGATCTGGTATCCGCCGGCTTGGACGCGGCACATCGTCGTGGCTCTGATGTGGCCTGCCAGCATCATGATCGCGGCGGCCTACATTCCCGGAAATATCAAACGCGTGCTCAAGCACCCGATGCTTACCGGGGTAAAAACCTGGGCCTTCGCCCATCTCTGCGCCAACGGCGATCTCGGCGGTATCATTCTGTTCGGATCGGTATTGGCGTGGGCAGTGTACGATCGCATCACGCTCAAGCGCCGCAACGATCCCGGTGCGCCGCCAATTCCGTTGGGCGGCGTCAAGAACGACATCATCGCCGTCGTCGTCGGCACCATAATCTATCTGGCGCTCGGCTTTGTTTTCCATCCGGTCGTGATTGGCGTCCCGGCCTTCGCAGCGCCGGCGCTTGGGCACTGACGATGTCGGTGCAAAATGCAATTCGTCGGCTGACCGCGCCCGACATCCGCGCGCGCAAAGGTGGCGAGGCGATCGTCTCATTGACGTCGTACCACGCGCATACCGCCCGCATCGTCGACGCCTATTGCGATGTCATCCTGGTCGGCGATTCGCTTGGCATGGTGATGCACGGCCTTGAGACCACCATTCCGGTGACGCTCGACATGATGATCTTGCAAGGGCTCGCGGTGATGCGCGGCTCGAAGCGCGCGCTGGTCGTGGTCGATCTTCCATTCGGCAGCTACGAAGCGTCAGAGGAGCAGGCTTTCGCCTCGGCGGCGCGCGTTCTTAAGGAAACCGGTTGCGGCGCTATCAAGCTCGAAGGCGGCCGGCGCATGGCAAAGACGATCGCTTTTCTGGTCGAACGCGGCGTGCCGATGATGGGTCATGTCGGGCTGACGCCGCAGGCCATTAATGCGTTGGGTTCGTTCCGGGCACAGGGCCGTGACGAAGCGGACTGGGCGCCTATCGAGGCGGACGCGCGCGCGGTGGCGGAGGCTGGCGCCTTTGCCGTGGTGCTCGAAGCCGTCGCCGAACCGCTTGCTCGGCGCATTACCGCGCAAATCGCGATCCCGACCATCGGCATCGGCGCCAGCGCAGCCTGCGACGGCCAGATCCTGGTGCTCGAAGATATGCTCGGACTGTCGCCGCGTGTGCCGAA
>CATPBC010000421.1 GCA_955652195.1 uncultured Xanthobacteraceae bacterium
GCCGCGTCCAGAGCGTCGGCGATGATGCACTTGGCCGAGAACGAGAAAGCAAAAAAGGAATTGGCTGAGAAGGGCATGGCACTGGAGTAGGCCTCATACACGTTCAAGCGCGCTCTTAGCTCAACATCAGCCCTCGATCAGCGCTACTTTTTCTCAATTTGGCCACCCTCCGGGTGTCACAATCGTACAACGATTCGGGTCGGGGGAGTTGGAATGCGAGTTTTGCATTTCGCTTACATTGTTGTTGCTATCACAACATTTGCTGTTGCCACGTATCGACTGTTAAACGATGAAGCGCAACTTCTAACCTCGTCTCCAGGCCAGCTTCTAAAAACAGAAAACCTCCCACATTTCGCAAAACCCGACCAACCTCCAGTCAGAAAAGAAGAAGCGCGGCTACAGGAGGACGACTTACTAGCTAACGATCACTCCCCTGATCTGATGCCGTCAAAGCAGGACCACGGTCAATCTCCTGATCTGATCCCGCCAAAGCAAAACCTTGACGATCATTCTGCTGATCTCATTCCGCCAAAGCAGAACTTTTCATATCTCACCTATTACGCCTATTCCGAAGTGCCACCTGACACCCCGCCAGCGGATACGGTCCTCGAGTCGCTAAAAGGTGTTCCATCCGGGAGGCCTATTGAAGAAATCAAGCGAGCATCCGACGCCTTCGGTTTGGATTTCAATTTTATGACAGCCGTTGCAAAGATCGAATCTGATTTTGACGCAGCGGACCGGATCGTATATCGGTCTATTCCAACTCAGTAATACCGAGTTCCGAAATTATGGCTCTGGAGACATTCTTAATGCTCGCGATAACGCTATTGCCGCTGCATACAAGTTCATGACCGAGGCGATTCTGTTTGAACTCAGTACTCATAAAAAGCCGACTTTAAGCGACATATACTTGATTCATCAGCAGGGTGTGCAGGGAGCGGCGGAACACGTTAGCCACCCGGACAGGATTGCTTGGCAATCAATGTGCGCCACCGACGAGGGCAGAGAGAAGGGTGAGAAGTGGTGCAAGCGAGCTATCTGGGCAAATACACTTCCCGAGATCAAGCACATTTGGAAATCCGTCGATAATCTAACTTCCGGTACTTTTGTGAAGATGTGGCAAGATCGGGTTCATCGTTTTTATACCCGCTATTCTGAAGCAACGACGACGAAGTAACTGTCAAAACATTCTGTTCCATCAATCTTATCGGATTCCCTTACGCCGTGCGCCTCATCGCGCTAAAGACCGCGCCTAGTCGCTCAGTTTGAATTTTTGCGCCGCGTAAGAACCCACTGGCGAGATCGACATAGTGCCCAGCGCTAACCGGCTGACCCCATCCCATCGCTGGAAACACGTGGAACGCCTCGGCAACGTGAGTAAGCATGACTACGATCAGGCAAGCTGAGCCAATTAGCTGTAGCCATTGCCAGACTGATCCCATCAGCACCACTTGTTATGCCGCGCAAATAATCGGCCTATAATGCACGGGTGGATCGCCTGAACGCCATACGACTTCTAAAGGCGTTAGTGGCCGCAGGGGCAAGTTCTCGCGCGCCAATGGCCAGCGATTGGGTTCACAACATAGCCGTGAGAGATATTTCATTGCAGGGCACGGACCTCGCGTCTGCCATCGCCTACGCAGAAGGTGACGGCTGGCTCGCCGACAGTCCAAGAAAAGGCGGGCTTTCCCTCACTCGTACGGGTGAGGTCGTCGCGAAGGCAAAGTGAGACAACGGTAAGTACGAACAGTCTGCATGCGGCGACCGCTGCGTCTCATTCCGTCGAAATCTGGATCAGGAGGAGTGATGCTTTTAGAAGCTCGTACCGCCCTCAGTGCCGCCCGCCAGTTTATTGCTGAAGGATCGCAATCCAAATTGCTATGAGATTGACAGGAACAGGTAGCGGACCACCCGGTCGGCGCGCTGAGCACGCCGGAAAATAATCAAATCCGGTGGCCGTGATGTTCTTGGCCTCCACACCACATCCACGATATGTTCCTCCCACGTTTTGGTCTCTTACGGAAAGTACGACTTGCGGAGTGGATGGAAATGGTGGATCGAAGTTTACGTGGGGCGCTTGGGGACTAACTGAGCCAACTTCGACCATAGAAGGGCGAAATTGCTGCGCCGATGCCATTGCCGGAACTATGAGGCTGATAACCGCCAAATATATTCCCAGTCGCATTCTTGTCTCCTTTTGGCACCATCCCCGAAAAAGACCTTTCGGCCGCCGGGGCTGGCGAGCCGCGCAGGTCGGTTAGGCGCGCGCAAGCATATTACGGAGGGACGTTGGGTGCCAGTCTCCGCCACGCGGCGCCGAGCTTCGGCTGAGACTATTCGTAAAAAGTACGAACAGTCGTGATCCGCCGACCACTGATCTGACTCGGCTTTTGACCGTCGTGCCAGGCCACTCAACCATCTTTTTATGGACAGTTGGCGTTCGTCACCCTGATTGCCCAACCCCGGCATCCGCTAACGAAACCGGAGTCACGCGAAGATTGTGAAATCGGGGTTGCCTGCCTCATCGTGCCAAAATCTGCGCCGGGCCTCACCGCTGCGCTTCCAGGAAGCCGATCACTTTTGCTCTATCATCAGCCGAGGCGAGGCCGCCATACGGCTTCATCTTATTGCCGGTCACCACTGCATCGGGGTCTGTGATGAAGCGATCAAGTTTTTCTTTGTCCCAGACAAAGTCTGCGCTCCGCATGGCATCGGAGTAACCATAGTTCGGCAACGAACCGGCCTTTCTTCCAAGAACCTTGTACAGATTTGGCCCTAGCCGATTGTCGCCTTCTTTCACCGAGTGACAGGTTCGGCAGGCATTATTGAATAGCAATTGTCCCGCATCTGCATCCTGAGACATTGAGGATGACGTGGGGAACACAATTAGAAACGTGATGCAGGTTAGGACAAATGTCGTGCGAAACATTGGACTCCGGAGGATACCTCAAGTCAGCAACCAGATGCTGATCCCTGCGCGAATCCCGCCCTGCCTGGTTTCAGCGCTTTAAATGACCCGGTGCTACCGCGCGTGAACTTTGCATGTGCAGGCGCTTTTTCTCGTGTCCTGGGGCGTAAGACGAAGCTCCGTGAATTCCTTTCGCACAATGCCCGGGCGCAATTGACTTCGCGGACTCAGCCGCCGCCGGAGCGACGGCGAAGAAAATTACGGCGACAATTAACGCCGAGCAGAAAACGAGTGTTCCCTGTCAGGACCAGCACCTGCAGATGAATAAGCGTTAATCGTCAAAGATTGGGATAAGAAACTGGACACCTTGCTAAGCGTTATCTCTCCCAGCAAAGGAGGAAACGCATGATGCGAACCTTAGCGACAATTGTTGCGACGCTGGGCGTCGGCGCAATCGCCGTCGGCAGCGCGGCTCCAGCCGCAGCCTGGTACGGGTATCATCATCACTACTACCATCATCGCTACTACGGTTACCATCATCACTACTACCATCATCGCTACTACGGCTACCATCATCGCTACGCATGGTATCGCTACTAGAAGGAACTTTGAGGCCGCCTCAACGGGCGGCCTTCTTTTTTGGCGGGTTTAGCGTTGCAAGTCTGGCAGCCTTACCACGCTTTCACACTGCGGGCAGACAAGGGACCCGCTCTAGCTGGGACGGCAGGTCAGCTATTCACCTTTATGTTCCGAGCACCACCGCCGAATTTCGGCTGCGGTTATTAGCTCACCGTGAGGGCCTTTAACGCGAAGCGCGGTGTGATGCCTTGGCAGGTTATACGCTCGCTTCAGCGCCTCCTCGTCCGTGTCATGTTCTGTTTCAGTCTCAACCAGAAGTTTCCATTTCAGCCGCACTTGCGCCATGGGCAGCCCTCACCTCGATATTCGCCGCAACGCGCCGCGTCTCATCGCGGCTGAGCAGCTTGGCTGCTTGTCCAGCGAAATTAGAGAGCCCCGGCCGGAGGTTCAATTTCGGCCAGGGCCCCAGCATAGCCGAGCAAGGGAGGATTCTTCCCCGGACGCTCGGCTGGGAGGAAGGGTCGGCGATACTGTCGAAGTCCCCGGTGGAAGCGCAACGATTACGGAAATCAAATAAGAAAGGTCTGTCCTTAGGCTGATGAGCGTATTGATTCCGATCAATGCGGCTGGCCTGCTTGATCGCCTTTTTATGCGCCCCATGAAGCCGCTTTACTCGCCCGCTTGAGACGCTAAAAGCGCGGCGGGAGGTCCTCATGCAAGTCACCGATGTCCGCGCCGTCGTCGCCATCGGCCTCAGCGGCCAATTCGGCCTCCGCGGCCGTCTGCCTTGGGAAGACAATCGCGGCCGCGAATATGTCGCCGATGTCGAGCGTTTCTTCGAGCTGACTCGCGGCCACGTGCTCATCATGGGTCACCGCACCTTCACCTCGGTGCCGGACTTTGCCTTCAAGGACCGCGACATCGTCGAAATTCATGCCTCCGACAGGCCGGAGGACGTGTTGGCGCGCTTTCCGAGCCGCGTCGTCTTCATCGGCGGTGGCCCGCCGGTCTATGCCGCCTATGCGCCTTTCATCCGCCATTGGGACATCAACCGGCTGCCCTATGACGGCGAGGCCGACCGCTGGTTCGATCCCGCCTGGCTGGTCGCGGGTGGGCGCGCGAGTGAACCGCCGGGTATGACTCCCAGATTGGCTATCTGAGGGTTTCGGATCGCCAAGTCTCTGGCGCGACTCAACAAATCCATTGTCTGCGCTCGCGCACATCTGAGCCGGGGAAGCACATGGGAAGCGGCAGGCAACAAAAAAACCCGCCAGGATTGCTACTAGCGGGCTTGTTGCGTCAGACGTTGGATCAAGCTGTTGCGGACCGGGGGTGTCCGATGCTGGGTCTGGGTCAGGGCGGTATTCCGTCCCGAGAATCGAAAAATTAGGGAGGCAGGGGTGAAATCGGGTTTACTAGGTACGTTTCTTCTGGCCCTCGCGACGACGACCGCGGCGCCGCAAACGCAGCTCGATGAGCTCATTGCACGTGCAAAGTCGCTTGAACTTGATACGCCCTATGTGCCGCCACCTGGTGACCCATTAGCGCATCATGCAGCCGGCTACGCCAAGGTTATGTGTTCGGCCGTGTTCATAACCGGTCTCGCGCCGGATTTTGCTGCTGAAAATGTCGGATTTTTCACTGCTCCTTATGAGGTCCGGGCAATCCTCGGTAAGCCCGTGATCGACCGTGCCAACCAAGCGGTTCACGTCACGCTTCCGAACGGGGCGCGGACAGCCAAATATCTCGGAAGCCAGGGATGTGTGACGCTGCCGTTTGGTGAGAGGGCGGTCCATTTCACGCCGGTGGCCGTGGAGAGCCAATTGCCCGATTCGGCCACCGAACCTTGGCCGATGGGCGATGTGCTGCCGAAGGAGGCACTACCGGCCGAGATCGAGGCGACAAAGCTAAACGCTGCCGTCGAGGCGGCTTTCGAGCCGTCCGAGGCCTTGACCGCGGCCTTCATCGTCACTTGGAAGGGCCACCTCATCGCCGAGCGCTATGGCTACGGCGTGGACATGCGCACTCCGCTGGAAGGGTGGTCCATGGGCAAGAGCATTACCGCAACGCTGTTGGGCATCCTCCTCAACAAAGGCGTATATAAACTAACTCAGCCTGCCCCGATTCCGGAATGGCAAACACCCGGCGACCCCCGCGCCAAAATCCGCATAGAAGATCTACTCCACATGTCTAGTGGACTACGGATCAGAGCGCCCCAAGATCCCGACTATGATCCGTCTGGTCCCTATCCAGATCATCTCTATCTTTACACAGGAGGCGTTGACTCATACCACTATGCGGCCACACGTCCGCAGCAATGGCCGCCTAACACAGTCGGCCGTTACCGCAACACCGACCCAGTGTTGATCAGCTACCTGATCCGGCTCGCCGTCGAGAAAGGCGGTGAAGAATATCTGTCTTTTCCACAGCGGGCGCTGTTCGACAAGCTTGGCATCCGCACTATGCGGATTGAAACAGATCCGTTCGGAAATTTTCTCGGACAGGGCTACGAGCTGGGCTGCGGGCGCGACTGGGCGCGGCTCGGCAATCTTTATCTCCAGGATGGTGTTTGGAGCGGCGAACGCATTCTGCCCGCGGGCTACGCGAAATTCGTCAGCACAGCGGCACCGGCCTGGGTGGCCGACAAGCGTCCGATCTACGGTGCTTTTTTTTGGATCAATGGAGATGGCCAGTATCCCGTCCCACGAGATTCGTATTACATGGCGGGCGCAGGCGGCCAAGTTACGTTGATTGTGCCATCCCATGATCTTGTTGTGGTGCGTATGGGCCATTACAAAGGTGAAACATCCGGAGTTGCTGCTTTACGGAAAGCGCTTACGCTGTTGATGGAAGCCGTGCCAAGTCACAACTGAAAACAGCGACCACGCACTCAAGACTGTCATTCCCGAAAATCCCCGCGCATTGAAGCAGAAGATCATTCGACGCGATGCTTTACGCTTACCTGCTCAGGTCGCGGCAGCTTTAAAGTCGAGAACCTGTTTCCGGCCTCACTTTGATTCGCTGGGGGAGATGCCTAGCGGAGGTCCGCTTGGGGTCCATGGAAATTTCGTTAAGCAAGGCCGCAGCCCCTGTTCCCCCGAAAGCAAGCAATAATTGCGGTTTGGTGCAAACGGAACGCGTTGATAAGAGTGTTTCGTCTTTACAAACCAAGTTTCTCCGCGACCATCTTTTCCACGTTGAAACTGGTCGTAGAGCTAGCGAACGAAGTTTCAGCATCGTACGCCATGGCTTCCAACGGACTCTGCCGATAGCCGAAGCATTCCAAGCCATTCGCATACGACAATAGAAAGCGATCCGGTCCGAGCAAGCGCCATTGAATAACGTGAACAAGCTCATGAAAGTAAATGTTCTCGTTGTTGGATCGGGTTGGCTTTAGAAAAATAGTGTCGATGTAAGTAATGCCATCGAAGTTACCGCGTTCAAATTCGGCAAAGCGCATTAACCCCAGCGAAGATAAGGGTGGCATTGGTAACGGATCAACTAAGACAACCTTCGTCGAAGCCAAAGTCTTTTCAGTGAAATAGAGCGGTAGACGTGAAAAACCGCGGGAGGCGATGGTTTGCGCTACGTGCGCGCTGGCAGTCAATGTGGTCTGAATCCAATCGAGAAGCGGAGGATAAAATTTTGCAAATTCTTCTGGGGACATTTCGCACCTTCTACTGCCTGACCCGCTCGCCGAACTGATTTTGTTAGCGCTGATCTCGCCGATTTTCCTGACCTCGACGTAGCCAGGGTCGCTTTCTTCAGACCCCGCCAACTTGGACGGATTGGGCGCGGCGGAAGCGCCGGGGAATATCCAGCTGACGCGCGGTGCATTCTGCGCTTGCATTCGATGTTCCGCAGCGAGTGCGACGAGGGCTCCTAGCACGGCGGCGATGCCCCCGACTCTAATTCGATCACCTCGTCTGCGCGCAGCAGGTGCGAATTGCTGTCGTCTCATTGCCTCCCCGGCGTTAGGGACAAGGCATCGTAGCGGGTAAAACCGGCAGACTGGAAGTGGTTAGGCCGGGCGACGTAATCACTTCCGATCCCTGTTGCTTATCAAAATGCAGGAGAGGGAAGTCCTTTCCTCGCCCGGAGTAGTTGTAATCAGGCGCTAAAAACGAAGCGTGTCCCCGTATACGAACGGAGGAGCTTGTTCTGCATCTCAGCCTTGACTGTGTCGTAGAACGGTTCGCCAGTGCAGTGAAGTGGAATGATATAGTCGATGTCCATATCCTTCATCGCTGCGACTGTGTCGCGCACGTATTCTTCCTTGTAGGGTGCAAGGTGAAAGCCCCCGATGACTGCGTGAACTTTATTGATGCCAGAAGTCGCTTGCGCCTCTCTGATCGCATTAATCACGCCGCGATGACTGCAAGAGGTCAATACGATTAGTCCACGCCCCTTAAGATTGAATGCGGTAGCGATTTCGTGGCGGAACTGATCTGGAATTACAGCTTGGGAGCGTTCATCTTCCGGAAGTTTATCTGCATAACATCCCATCCCATGGTCCACGCCAATCTTCATTGCGCTGGGAGATAGAAGTTTCTCAAAGCTCGTTCGGTCAATATGGCCTGTGGTGAATCCGTGGCTCCCAACGAGCGCGGGTCCCTCGGCGTAGGTTACCGTGAGATTGGCATCTTCTATTGCTTTCCGATCAAGCGCACCGAAGTCGCCACGTCCTGGCGGTGCGGTCCACTCTCGAGAACAGAAAGCTTCCTCACCGCCGATATACATCGGCAGTTTGGGTTTCAGTTTACCGCTAGTTGCTCGCAGGAAACCGGCGAGGCCGCCAAAATGATCGTAGTGACCATGACTGAGCACCAAGGCATCGAGTCCAGCCGGATCAATGCCTAACAGGCTGGTATTGTTGATCAGCGCTTCGGGGGTGAAGCCGAAATCTATGAGGACAGTACTTATTTCGGTACCTCGCCGCGTCTCGACCAGCATCGAGAGTCCGAACTCACTGATCAGTGTCTTGCCCGGTGGTTTGTGGCCGCTAACACCCCAACCGAAGTGTTGGATATCGACATCGGCGAGCTTCCGGCTAGGCGCTACGGCAAATTGGTAACTGTCAACCACAACCCGTACAGCCACGCTGTCAAGCTCGGGCACGGATCCGGAAATCGCTTCCGCCTTTACCGGCTTCGAGCCGCCCATCAGCGTTGCAATAATGGCGCTAAACATCGCGGCACCGCCGCCGCACACCACATCACGTCGATGCACTGCGTTGCACTGGCAGAATAATCTCATGTCGAACCCTCCCTCCCGCTTCGGCACCATTAAGAAAATCAAATGAAATCGCCCCGAGGCTTGGGCGCCAGAACACAGATTAGCAACTCGGCTAATGTCCGTCGTTGGGTCAAAACGCGGCCATCAGATGATGTTAGCGTCAGGTCCGCTCTGCTGCCGATAGCTGACTTATAGCGGACATCGCGGCAGGTCGGCGACGTGCCATGTGTGGACGGCTCCGAGTTGGCAAGGGATATTTTCACGTTGCAGATTTAGTCGGTGCAGCCATGTGTTCGGCCTGTTTGCGCGGTTCACATGACCGCTGGCCATAATGCCCTCCGCGGATCAGGTCCCGGTCAAAAGGTCGAATTCGAGAATGCAATGGCACGAGTGGGTTGTCCTGACCGCCGGATCGACCGGCTCTGCATTACGTGCTGTTCGCCCTCCCAACCTTCACATCACGCCAGGTGACTGACGCGATCTCCTACGCCGCAAGCGCTATGGGTTCTCTATAGCGCTGACCCCTGGCCATCATGGCCCAAGCCATTCCGGCGGCGTGGGGCTGTTCTACTGTTTCGCGATAAATTAGCAAGCGGCTGAAAATACTCTGCTGCGTTTTAAAGTGGGCACCGCCAACATTTGGTGCCCCTCAGTTCGCCGAACCAAGCTATTTGTTCCGAGAAACGCAATTATTGCGTGAGCTAGCCTTGTCCTGATTTTACAGTGTGCTATTCGGCGCGAGCATTCCGATGTCCGATAACAACCCACCGCCTGTGTTGGCCGATGACCCCAATCATTGGCGTCAGAGAGGTGAGGAGATGCGTGCGCTTGCTGATACCATGAAAGACCGGGCGACCAAGGCGATCATGCTCCGGATCGCCCACGACTACGACAGACTCGCTGATCGAGCCGAAGTGCGGACTGGCAAAAAAGCGACCAAGGAATAAACTGACCGGAGTTGCGACGAGTGCCAAGGACTGGTGATAGGCTTTAGTAAGACGGTAAAAAGTAGTAATTTCTATCGCCACAAGCATCCTCCGAGAGGAAAAGCATCCACATGATAACGAGACGCATTGCGATTTTCGCTGCTCTCAGCGTCGCCTTCTATCCCGTGTTACCGGCATTGCCGGCATCCGATCCCGATTTGCTCGCAGGCTTGGATACCGATCACGACGGGACGGTGTCTCTCGATGAGGCGAAGAAGGCAGCGGAGATCGTGTTCGATAAACTCGATCGTGACCACGACGGCACTCTCAAAGCGCGTGAGTTACGCGGCAGACTGAGTGCAAGGGAGTTTACGGCTGCGGACGCCGACAAGGATGGCACGCTAAGCAAAGACGAATACCTCTCCATCGTCGAACAGCGGTTCAAGGCAGCCGATACGGATAATGACGGGACGTTGACCCGGCGGGAATTGAGATCGAAGGCCGGCCGTCAGCTCTTGCTTCTATTGAGGTGACGCAAGGCTTTCGCGGCATTAGGGAGCCGGAGACTAAAACCTAAATGGCGCCGCAAAAAATGATTCGCCTGTTGCGAGCTATTTCCTGGAATCGACTGCTGGGGGAACGGACTCGACCAGACCTTGCCGAAGACCGAAATAGAGCAGCTCAATATCAGAATTGACGCCGAGCTTTGACTTAATCGCATAGTGATAGTTCGCCACGGTCTTGCGGCTGAGGTTGAATGCCGACGCGATCTCGTCGGTTGATTTTGCGTCTAGGATCATGCGGAAAATCTCGAACTCGCGTGGTGAAAGTCCGTGCAGTCCCGTCCTCTCCTCCTGCACTCGATCGACTGCAAGAGCCTCGCTGATCTCAGGACAAATGGCCAGCCGGCCTTCCGCGATATCTCGCACAGCCCTTACGAGAAGGTCCGGGGGGCTGCTTTTGGTGACGTACCCTTTGGCCCCAGCACGAAAGGCCTGTAGGGCGTAAGCAGCTCCGCTGTGCATTGTGAACACGAGGACGCGCGCATGAGCGTCCAACTCACGGATATGCTCGATTGCATCGATGCCGCCACGGCCTGGCATCGAAATATCCATGATAACAAC
>CATPBC010000422.1 GCA_955652195.1 uncultured Xanthobacteraceae bacterium
ATCTGCAGCTTCTCGAAATTGTCGGCCCACAGGCCGAGAATGAATCCGAACAGGCTGAAGCTCACCGCAGTCAAGATCAGGAAAGCTACCATCCAAAACGGATGGGCGATATGGATCGGGACGAACAGCCAGGATGTCCCAAGAATAATGCTGCCGAGGATGATCGACTTGCTCGCCGCCGCCCCGACATAGCCGAGCACAATTTCGGCGGGAGATACCGGCGCGGAAAGGATTTCGTAGATCGTGCCGACGAAGCGCGGGAAATAAATGCCGAACGCCGCATTGGTGACGCTTTGCGTCAACAGCATCAACATGATCAAGCCGGGAACGATGAACGAGCCATAGCCGACGCCTTCGATCTCGGTGATACGCGAGCCGATCGCCGCGCCGAACACGATGAAGTAGAGCGACGTCGAGATCACCGGCGAGACAATGCTTTGAAACAGCGTGCGCCCAGTCCGCGCCATTTCATAGAGATAGATCGCCCGGACGGCATAGAGGTTCATCGCCGTTCCCTCACCAAGCCCACGAAGATGTCCTCAAGCGAGCTCTGCGTCGTACGCAAATCCCGAAACCTGATGCCGGCGTGTTGCAGATCGTCCAGGAGCGCCGTGATCCGGGTGCGCTCGCCTTTGGTGTCGTAGGTGTAGGTCAGTTCCTTGCCGTCCCCGCTCAGCGCCAGGCCGTAGCTCGCGAGCGCGGCCGGCACGGCGGCAAGCGGATCGCGCAGCTCCAGCGTCAATTGCTTTTTGCCGAGCTTGCGCATCAGCTCGGCTTTGTCTTCGACCAGGATGATCTCGCCGTGATTGATGACGCCGATGCGGTCGGCCATTTCTTCGGCTTCTTCGATGTAATGGGTGGTGAGAATGATGGTGACCCCGGATGCGCGCAGCGAGCGCACCAGCTGCCACATCTCCTTGCGCAATTCGACGTCGACGCCCGCGGTCGGCTCGTCGAGAAACAGGATTTGCGGCTCGTGCGCCAGCGCTTTGGCGATCATCAGTCGGCGTTTCATGCCGCCGGATAGCATCCGGATCTTGTCGTTTCGTTTGTCCCACAGCGAAAGCTGCTTGAGCACCTTGACCACGTAGTCTGGATTGGCCGGTTTGCCGAACAGGCCGCGGGAAAAATGCAGGGTCGCCGGCGGCGTTTCGAAAGCGTCGGTCGTCAGCTCCTGCGGCACCAGCCCGATCAGCGAGCGCGCGGCGCGATACTCGGAAATGATGTCGTGTCCGTCCACCTTCACCGTGCCCGACGACGGATTGACGATGCCGCAGATGATGCCGATCAGCGTCGTCTTGCCGGCGCCGTTTGGGCCGAGCAGCGCAAAGATCTCGCCGTGGCGAATGTCCAGGTTAACATCTTTGAGCGCCTGGAATCCGGAGGCGTAGGTCTTGTCGAGATGTGAGACGGAAATGGCGGGGGTCATGGTGGGCGTAATGGCTTGGCCGCTGTTCGGTCGATCTTCCTAGCGTGTTGCGAACCGCCGCGGCCAGCGAAACTCGCGGCGCGGCCATGCGTTAAGAGCGTAACGCCTTTTCCGCACGTTCCTGTCCGAAACAAAGGAGGCCAGTATGTCCGAGATACGCCCAAACAACGGCATTTGCACGCAGATCACCACGGTGAAACTTTCCCCCGATAATCAGGATGAGGTGCTCAAGCTGATGAAGGAGCGCGCGCGCTTCATGGCGACGCAGCCGGGGTTCGTATCAGTCAACCTGCATTGCAGTACGGACGGCAGCCATGTCGTCAATTATGTGCAGTGGACCAATGCCGACAGGCTCGCCGCGGCGCATCATTCTCCCGAGTTCCGCAAGAAATGGCCGCGCTTTGGCGAACTGGTGAAAGAAGCCGATCCCTGCCTCTACGACGTGGTGCACGTCGAAGCGGCTTAGGGTCAAAACCCTCTAGATCCAGGGTCGCGCGTTCTTGGCCTGGCGCTCGAAGCTCTCGATCTTATCCTGCTTGCGCATGGTCAGCCCGATATCGTCAAGGCCGCTTAACAGCGCGTGCTTGCGGTGCGGCTCGATCTCGAATCTGACCATGCCGCCGTCGGGACCGCGGATTTCCTGCTTTTCCAAATCGATGCTTAACGTCGCATTGGCGCCGCGCTCGGCGTCGTCGAACAGTTTTTCCAGGTCTTCCGGCGAAACCTTGATCGGCAGCACGCCATTCTTGAAGCAGTTGTTATAAAAAATGTCGCCGAACGAGGTCGAGATCACGCAGGTGATGCCGAAATCCTTGAGCGCCCACGGCGCGTGTTCGCGTGACGAGCCGCAGCCGAAATTGTCGCCGGCGACCAGGATTTTTGCCTTGCGATAGGCTGGCTTGTTGAGCACGAAATCCGGATTCTCGCTGCCGTCATCGCGGTAGCGCTTCTCGGCAAAGAGGCCTTTGCCGAGTCCGGTGCGCTTGATGGTCTTGAGGTACTGCTTGGGAATGACCATGTCGGTATCGACATTGATCATCTTCAGCGGCGCGGCGACGCCTTCGAGCACCGTGAACTTTTCCATGACGGTCCTGTGTCGGGTCCTGCAACGTTATTATCCACTGCCGGCGAAGTTAATGAGGCTTCGGCGGGCGAGGGTCAAGCCTGAGCGATCAGGCCTACGGGGTCAAGTCTGCGCCGCCGCTTGCTCGGGCAGCTTGAATTTCGATTCGCGATCGAGCGTGCAAACCTGAATGTGGTACTCCGTGTAATATTTCTCCCGCGCCAATTTCTGCGCTGCGCGGTGCTCCGGATTGGTCTGCCAGGCGCGCTGGCCTTCTTCATGCGCAAACTCGACGATAGCGACCCGCTCGCCATCGTTGGCGTAAAAGTCCTTGTGCGAAATGTAGCCGGGCATCGTGCGCGCCAGTTCGTTCATGCGATTGGCCAGCGTGACATATTCCTCGCGCACGTCCGGTTTCAGGCGAGAGCGAAACACCGTCACGATCATGGTTTGCTCCTCCAAAGCATGATCCCGAAAAGTGGATGCCGGTTTTCGGAAAAGATCATGCTTAAAAAACCTTAGCCTTGCTTTTCGTGTTTTGGCACGGCCGCGAGCTGCGTCACCCATGGCTGCGCTGAGCGCCACCAGATTTGGCGCCGCGGCGTGAGCTGGTCGCGCTGGCGCAATATGCCGACGCGCAGCACATAAGCGTCCTGCACGCCTTCGCCCGGCGACGTCGAATAGAGCGGCGAACCACATTGCCCGCAAAATGCTTGCACGCGTGGCCGCCCGCTCTCAGCGGTGGTCTTGATGTAAGTCTTAGGCTTGCCGTTCACCTTCAGGGTCGCGCCGGGTACCGGAAGCGAAACGCGAAAGGTGGTGCCGGTTGCGGTCTGGCAATCAGTGCAATGGCACACTTGCGTCTTTTCCGGATCGGCCTCGGCTTCGATCGTGATCGCGCCGCAAGCGCACGCGCCGTTCACCTTCATCGGATAGCCTCCCTTGTTTGTTCGGCCGCTTCTTCGATGGCCGCCATATCGGCATCCGACAGGCCGAAATGATGGCCTATCTCATGCACCAGGACATGCTTGACGATAGCGCCAAGCGTCTCGTTGTGCTCGGCCCAATAATCGAGAATCGGGCGGCGGTAGAGCCAGACCATGTTCGGCATCTGGACGGCCGCGCTTTCCGAGCGGAACGGCAGGCCGACGCCCTGGAATAGGCCAAGCAGGTCGAACTCGCTTTCCGCTTGCATCTCGTCGAGCACGTCCTCGCTCGGAAAATCATCCACCCGGATGATCACATCGGCGGCGAGATCGCGAAATCGCTTCGGCAAATGCTTGAAGACTTCGCCGGCCAAGGCTTCAAGTTCGGCCAGCGACGGCGCCTTGACGGAACGCCAAGCGATCGGATCGGATGCGAGATCGGCCATAATCTTATTATAACGTCATTGCGAGGGGCGAAGCGACGAAGCAATCCAGTCCCGGCACTGAGCTGGATTGCTTCGCGGAGTTTGTCATCGGGCCGGCCACTTCGGGCCGGACTCGTTGGCTCGCAATGACGCTATAGCCCGGGTATGAGGTAGCGATGTCAGTAAGATCATTGATCGCGATTATTGCACTCATCACAGCATTTCTGCTGTTCGGCTTGTCGCCACACGCGATGGCGCAAACCTCGCCGCTTTCCGAACCGAGCCTGTCCAGTCCGCCGCCACCGCCACAGCGTTACGCGCGCCATCGCATCGAGATCCATCCAGGAAGGCTGCTCTATCGCCGCTGCGTCGATTGGTACGAACTGCAGTACCGGCCAAGCGGCACGGTGCTTTATCCGCAGATGCGGTGCTGGTGGGTGCGGGGCTGAATGGTCATTCCGGGGCGCGGGCCTAAACCCGCGAGCCCGGAATCTATAATCACGTACAACGCGGGCTTACGGCGCCAGCGCCGATATTGCATCGACGGTGGTTATGGATACCGGGCTCGCGCTGCGCGCGCCCCGGAATGACGGAAACTCAATTCCACTCCCGCACGTCGACGAAATGTCCGGCGACGGCGGCCGCGGCGGCCATGGCCGGCGACACCAGATGGGTGCGGCCCTTGTAGCCTTGGCGGCCCTCGAAATTGCGGTTCGAGGTCGAGGCGCAACGCTCGCCGGGCGCAAGCTTGTCGGGATTCATGGCAAGGCACATCGAGCAGCCCGGCTCGCGCCATTCGAACCCGGCTTTGACGAAAATCTTGTCGAGGCCTTCGGATTCGGCCTGCGCTTTGACCAGGCCCGAGCCCGGCACGATCATGCCTTTGACATTGGCATTGACCTGTTTGCCGTCGACCACTTTAGCGACTTCGCGCAAATCTTCGATCCGCGCATTGGTGCAGGAGCCGATGAACACGCGATCGATGGCGATCTCGGTGATCTTCTCGCCGCCGTGGAGCCCCATATATTTGAGCGCGCGTTCGACCGCCTCGCGCTTATTCTCGTCGACAATGTCGGCGAGGCGCGGCACGCGGCCGGTCACTGCGGTGACCTGCTCGGGGCTGGTGCCCCAGGTGACGAGCGGCGGCAGCTTTGCGGCATCGAGCCTGATCTCGCGGTCGAAATGTGCGCCGTCCTCGGAGTGCAGCGTCTCCCAATAGCGCATGGCCGCACCCCAATCCTGGCCCTTCGGCGCCTTGGGACGATCTTTCAGATAGGCGTAGGTCTTCTCGTCGGGCGCGATGAAGCCGGCCTTGGCTCCAGCCTCGACCGACATGTTGCACACCGTCATGCGCCCTTCCATCGACAGTGCGCGGATCGTTTCGCCGGCATATTCCAGCGCGTAGCCGGTGCCGCCGGCGGTGCCGATCTCGCCGATGATGGCGAGAATGATGTCCTTGGCGGTGACGCCGGGCGGCAGCTTGCCGTCGACGAGCGCGCGCATGTTCTTCGATTTGGTCTGGATCAGCGTCTGCGTCGCCAGCACGTGCTCGACTTCCGAGGTGCCGATCCCATAGGCCAGCGCGCCGAAGGCGCCGTTGGTCGCGGTATGGCTGTCGCCGCAGACCAGCGTCACGCCGGGGAGCGTGAAGCCTTGCTCCGGACCGATGATGTGGACAATGCCCTGACGCTTGTCGAACTCGTCGTAATATTCAAGGCCGAAGAATTTTGCGTTGTCGGCGAGATAAGCGATCTGCGCCGCGCTTTCCGGATCGGGATTGGGCAGCGTGCGGTCGGTGGTCGGGATATTGTGATCCACCACCAACAGCGTCTTGTCCGGCGCGTGCACCTTGCGCCCCGACAGGCGCAGGCCTTCAAACGCTTGCGGGCTCGTGACTTCGTGAACGATGTGGCGATCGATATAGATCAGGCAGGCGCCGTCAGTCGCCTCCTCGATCAGATGATCGTCCCAGATCTTGTCGTACAGCGTGCGAGGCTTGGACATTTTTAGAAACTCACGACATTCCACCGCCAAGACTACTAACAAGATCACTAAGAAGACGCGTCATTCGCGTCGGCGGATGAATCACTCCGCCCCCTTTTTCTTGGCGCGCGGTTCTTTGCCGCCCACTTCCTTGGCGCTGATTTCCTGAGTTGCGCCTTCGCCGCCGCCCATGTTCTCGGCGGCTTCAGCGTAATCCTGGCGCTCGATGATGCGCGCTGATTTCCCGCGCCGGCCGCGCAGATAATACAGCTTGGCGCGGCGCACCTTGCCGCGACGAACCACCTCGATCGAATCGATCATCGGCGAATAGAGCGGGAACACCCGCTCGACGCCTTCGCCATAGGAAATCTTGCGCACGGTGAAGTTTTCGTTCAGCCCCGATCCGGCGCGGCCGATGCACACGCCTTCATAGGCCTGCACGCGGGCGCGCTCGCCCTCGACGATCTTAACGTTGACGATCAGCGTATCGCCCGGCTGGAAATCCGGGATCTGCTTGCCGGCGGACAGCTTCGCCATCTGTTCTTTTTCGATTTGTTTGAGCAAGTTCATGGCGAATTCTCCATCGGCTGCGCCAAGCATGATCCCGAAAAGTGGATCCCTGTTTTCGGAAAAGATCAGGCTCAAACAACAGCTAAAGTGAAATGGCGATTCAGCCTAAGGCCATTTCGCTTTAGCGTCGCGCCGTTCCGACCGGGGGCTAAACGGGTTGGCGCAGCTTCTACGCTAGTGCGCCGGTTTTGTCACCTGACCGTCAGGTGTCGCGCGATCCGCCGCGGAAGCGCTGCAAAAAGGCCGTCCAGAGGTCGGGCCGCCGTTCGCGTGTCAGCCGCTCGGCCGCGGCGCGGCGCCAAGCGGCAATTTTGGCGTGATCGCCCGAGAGCAAAATCTCGGGGATCGGCCGACCTTCCCAAAGCTGCGGCCGGGTATATTGCGGGTATTCGAGCAGGCCTTCGGCGAAGCTCTCCTCGGCAGCGGAATGCGGCGCGCCCATGACGCCAGGCAGCAGCCGCACACAGGCGTCAATGAGCGCCATGGCCGCGATTTCGCCGCCCGAGAGCACATAGTCGCCGATCGACACTTCTTCCAGGCTGCGCGCTGCGATCACCCGCTCGTCGATGCCCTCGAAGCGGCCGCAGACCAGGATCGCGCCCGGCCCACCGCAGAGCGCCTCGACCCGCGCCTGGGTGAGCGGTAAGCCGCGCGGCGATAGCAGCAGTCGGGGCCGCGTGTCCGAGGCGGTTGCATCGATGGCGCGCGCCAGCACGTCCGGCTTCATCACCATGCCCGCGCCGCCGCCAGCGGGCGTGTCGTCGACGCTGCGATGCTTATCACTCGCAAAATCTCGGATATCGGAGATCTCGAGCGACCACAGGCCCGACGCCAACGCCTTGCCGGCAAGGCTTGAGCCGAGGGGCCCCGGAAACATTTCCGGGAAGATCGTCAGAACGCTCGCCCGCCACACCATCACCCTCTCCCCACCCGGACCGCGCTTGCGCGCGTCCGGGCGCAAGCTTGACGGGACAGGGCTAGGGCGGGGGGTCCAAACGCGAGGCGGAGCAAGTTATCCCCCTCCCGACCGCTTCGCGGTCGGCCTCCCCCTCAAGGGGGGAGGCATCTCGGTCTCGCTCGCGGGCAGCTCAATAACGACACGTCCGTTCGCGACATCCACCTCCGGCACCGTCGCCGCATCGAACGGCAGCAATTGGGTCTCGCCGCCATGCGTCGGCCGCACTTCGATAATGTCGCCGGCGCCGAAATTATGTAGCCCGACCACAGTGCCAAACTCTTTGCCGGCGCGGTCGACGGCGCGGAGCCCGATCAGGTCGGCGTGATAATATTCGTCCGGCGCCTGCGGCTCCGGCAGGCGTTCGCGCGGGACATAGAGCTTCGTATTCACAAGCTGCTCGGCGGCATTGCGGTCAGCGACCCCAGCGAGTCTGGCGACAAGACTGTTCGTGGCTGAGCGCAGCGTCTCGATGTTGATGACGCGACCGTCCTCGGTTTCGAGCGGACCGTAGGACGCAATCGCGGCCGGTTCGGCAGTAAACGAATGCAGCCGGACTTCGCCGCGCACGCCATGGGGCGCGCCGATTTGCCCGAGACAGACGCGCCCGCCGGCCATTGTGGGTTAGCTCGCCGGCGCCGCGCCCGCTGCCGGCGCCGCGCTCGCGGCCGGAGCTGCACCGCCAGCCGCCGCACCGGCAGCCGCTGCGCCGCCGGCGGCGGCCTTCGCCGCTTCTTCTTGGGCTTTGCGTTCCTTGCGCGGAATTGCCTTTTGCGGATTGTTGCGCTTCGTCCGCTTCATGACGCCTGCCGCGTCAAGAAAGCGCATGATGCGATCGGATGGCTGCGCGCCCTTGGCGATCCACGCCTTGGCTTTTTCCAGATCGAATTTCAGCCGCTCGGTTTTGTCCTTCGGCAATAGCGGATTGAAATAGCCGATACGCTCGATGAAGCGCCCGTCGCGGGGACTGCGGCTGTCGGCAACGACGATGTGATAGAACGGCCGTTTTTTGGTGCCGGCGCGTGCCATGCGAATGACGAGAGACATTCAGTTTCCTTTCGTTTGGATGTGAAGTGGTGAGATCACTTTTTCTTTCCCGAGCCCGAAATATTGCCCGGAAACTTGGTTCCGAGACCCGGTACGCCAGTTGGCAGACCACCGGGCAATCCAGGGAAATTCGGCGGCAGGCCTGGTGCGGGCTTGCCCGGCGCGCCGGGCATTGCCGTGGGCAACCCGCCCGGCAATTTTTCCGCAAGCTTCGCCATCTCTTCCGCGCTCGGCATGCCGCTGCCGAGACCGAGCATGTTGGCAAGGCCTGCCATGGGCCCGCGCTTGGCGCCACCCATGGCTTTCATCATGTCCGCCATGGTGCGGTGCATTTTAAGGAGCTTGTTGATGTCTTCGGGTTTAGTGCCGGAGCCGGCCGCGATGCGGCGCTTGCGGCTCGCTTTGAGCACATCCGGGTTGCGGCGTTCCTGCGGCGTCATCGAGTCGATGATCGCCATCTGCCGCTTAAGCACTTTCTCGTCGAGATTGCGCTCGGCAAGCTGGTTTTTGATTTTGGCAACGCCCGGCAGCATGGACATCAAGCCGGTCATGCCGCCCATGTTCTGCATCTGCGCAAGCTGCTCGCGCAGATCGCCGAGATCGAACGCGCCCTTGCGCATCTTCGCGGCGACGCGCGCGGCCTTCTCGGCGTCGATGGTCGTGGCGGCTTTCTCGACCAGCGAAACGATATCGCCCATGCCGAGAATGCGGTCGGCAATACGCGCCGGATGAAAATCCTCGATCGCGTCGAGCTTCTCGCCAGTGCCGATCAGCTTGATCGGCTTGCCGGTCACCGCGCGCATCGACAGCGCGGCGCCGCCGCGGCCGTCGCCGTCGACGCGGGTGAGCACAATACCGGTCAAATCGAGCCGCTCATTGAAAGCGCGCGCCAGATTGACCGCGTCCTGGCCGGTCAGCGCATCGGCGACGAGCAACACTTCATGCGGATTGGCGGCGCGGCGTACTTCCGCCGCCTCGGTCATCAGTGCCTCGTCCAGCGTGAGCCGGCCGGCGGTGTCGAGCAGAACCACGTCAAAGCCGCCGAGCCGCGCCGCCTCTTTGGCACGCGCTGCGATCTGCACCGGGGTCTGGCCTGCGACCACCGCCAGCGTTTCGACGCCGGTCTGCCGCCCCAGCACGGCGAGCTGTTCCATCGCCGCGGGACGCCGGGTGTCGAGCGAAGCCATCAGCACTTTGCGCTTGGCGGTTTCGGTCAGGCGCTTTGCGATCTTCGCGGTGGTGGTGGTTTTGCCGGAGCCCTGCAGTCCAACCATCATGATGGCGATCGGCGGCGCCGCATTGAGATCGATCGGCTGTGCGCTCGCTCCGAGCGTTTCGATCAATTGATCGTGGACGATCTTCACGACCATCTGGCCGGGCGTGACCGACTTGATCACCTCGACGCCGACCGCGCGCTGCTTGACCGCCTCGGTAAAGCTGCGCGCGACGTCGAGCGCCACGTCGGCTTCGAGCAAGGCGCGCCGCACTTCGCGCAGCGCCGTCTCGACATCGGCTTCCGACAGCGCACCGCGCCGGGTAAGCCGGTCGAGAATCCCATTCAGACGTTCCGAAAGACTGTCGAACATCGTTTCCCTTCCCTTCTCCCCCGAAAGCGGGGAGAAGGAGAAAGCACGGAAGGCGCCCGAGGGCGCAGCGCGCTGTCGGGCGGTTGCCTCCGGCCTCCGGGACCGGGCGGCGGTTGAATTTAGGTCTCTTGCGAGAGCGAGCGGAACCTAGTGACGGCGGTTTGGGCTGTCAACCGAGGTAACCATGCTCAAGTGACCATGCCGCATTGGCGGCAAAGCACATTGGCGGATGCTCCCGCACTCAGCCCGGCGAGGCTTGCCCGGGCTTGAGCACGACATAAACGTTGACGACCAGCTTTTTGGCGTCGGTTGTAGTTGGATCCGTCACATATTCCTCGATGAACATGTCCTTGGCTTCGAGCCGCTTGTCGTCGAGGTAATTGGTGATCGCTTCGTA
>CATPBC010000423.1 GCA_955652195.1 uncultured Xanthobacteraceae bacterium
CCCGCGATCGGCTCAGGGCCGGTGTCAAGCCAGATTGGACAATCCGCCTCCATGAGCAGCGGTGTGGATCGGTTGTTAGCGATACCGATCGCGAACGCCCCGCGCCGTTTCGCCTCGCGCATGCAGGATACTGTGAACGGCGTCGTTCCGCTCGCGGCCACCGCGATCACCACATCGGCGGCGCCAATCCGATGCTGTCGCACCAATCGCGCGGCTTGATCGATCTCGTCTTCCGCGCCTTCAGCCGATTGCAACAGCGCTTCCTTGCCTCCTGCCATTAGCAGCAGCAGGCGGTCCTGCGGCCAGTTGAAGGTTGGGATAAGCTCGGCGCCATCCTGGACTGCAAGCCGACCGGACGTTCCCGCACCAACATAAATCAGTCTGCCATCACCTGATAATCGCGCCTGCATTGCTTCAGCGGCACATTCGATTGCGGGCAACGCGGGACGCACGGCTGCGACTGCAGCCATTTGGCTTTCGATCAGTGCGTCCAGGATATCGCCCGGTTCCCATAGGTCGATATCCGAATAACGCGGACTAACGCGCTCAGTCTCCATGAGATTCAACAATCGCCATCAACAAGCCTTGACCATCGAGTAGACCTTAAATCAAACCAAATTGCCTGCATTTTGTTCTTACAATCTGCAGCGATTCCGTGACTTTAGGAAGCCAATGGTCGAGCAAAACATCCTGCTTCTGGGCGTTGATGGCGGCGGTACGCAATCTCGTGCGCGGCTATCTACCTATTCCGGGGGGGTCCTCGCTGAAGCGGTCAGTGGACCGGCTAATCTGCGGCTCGGGATCGGAGCCAGTTTTTCATCGGTTGTCGATGCAGCGCGGCGGTGCTTCGACGGAGCCGGTATCGCGCAGCAAAACATCTCTCGTATTGTCGCCTGCCTCGCTTTGGCCGGCGCCAGCGAGCCCGGACAATTGGCTGCTGCGAAGCAATACGGTCATCCGTTCCGCATGGCCGTTATTACGACCGATGCCCATGCCGCATGTATTGGCGCGCATGGCGGCAAGGACGGCGGAGTGATCATTGCCGGCACCGGCGCAGTGGGCTGGGCTGTCATTAAAGAACAGACCTATCGCATCGGCGGCTGGGGTTTGCCGATCTCCGACGAAGGTAGCGGAGCTTGGATCGGCATTGAGGCCTTGCGCCGGGTATTGTGGGCGCATGACGGCCGCATCGCGTGGACGCCGCTGTTGCGCTTGCTTTTCACGGAGTTTGCCAACGATCCCCATGCAATCGTCGGCTGGACCGCGACCGCTTCGCCGCGTGATTTTGGCGCCTTCGCGCCGTGCATCGTCGATCATGCGCTGGGCCATGACGCGGCGGCGGTCGAATTGATGCAAATGGCCGCGGCCCATATCGATCGGCTTGCGGCCAGGCTGATCGCGCTTGGTGTGCCGCGATTGGCCCTGGTGGGCGGTTTCGCCCCGGCCCTGCAGCCGTGGCTAGCGGCGGAGACAAAATCGCGCCTTATGGAACCTGCCGGGGACGCGGTCGATGGTGCGCTGACGCTTGCTCGCTCCACCGCAGAATCGTTGCAACGCGTGGCGTAATCTTGGCTTGGCGAGAGAATGTAGGCGATGAAGTTAAGCGGCGGTATGGAGAGTGATCTGCAGGAAGCGGCCGCCGCGGTTGATCGGCAGACAAGTATTCTTGCCGCGCCGTTGGCGGCCCTGATCGCGCGACTTCATCGCCATCAGCCAAGGGTTGTCGTCACTTGCGCGCGGGGCAGCTCGGCGCACGCCGCGACCTTTGCCAAGCACTTGATCGAATTTCGCCTCGGACTGCCTGTCGCCGCCGCAGCGCCCAATATTGCGACAGTGTATCGCCGCGCTTTGAACCTGAAGGATCAGTTTTTTTTAGCGGTTTCGCAGTCCGGCCGCAGCGACGATCTGATCGAGACCGCGGTGATGGCGCGGGCGGCGGGCGCCATCACGGCGGCGGTCGTCAACGATCCAAATAGCCCCTTGGCGGAAGCGTCGGAATTCGTTCTGCCGCTCGGCGCGGGAATTGAACGAAGCATTGCCGCGACCAAAACCTTCGTGGCCTCTCTTGCGGCGCTTTTGCAATTGACGGCCGTGTGGGTGGACGATCCGGCAATGCGATTGGCCCACGCGCGATTGCCCAATCGGCTGATGCAGGCAAGCCAACTCGATTGGCACGAAGCGCTTGCCGCGCTCAGCCGAGCCGAGAGCCTGATCACGATCGGCCGCGGCCCCACTTTGGCGATCGCGCGCGAAGCAGCCCTGAAACTGAAGGAAACTTGTGAGCTCCATGCCGAGGCCTTCAGCGCGGCCGAGTTCCGTCATGGACCTATTGCGCTCGTTTCCAATGCGTTTCCCATATTAGCGTTCAATCCGTGCGATGAAGCGGCGGCAAGCTTGACCGCTCTCGTCGGCGATCTGCGTCGCAAGGGAGCTTGCGGGATGGTTGCTGAACCAGGCGGTGCGCAAACCGGTCGCCTGCCGGTGTTGCCGTCCGATCATCCCGATGCCGATGCGATCTGCATGATCCAGAGTTTTTATGCCCTCCTGGTGAAGCTTGCGGCGCAACGCGGCACTGACGTAGATCAGCCGCGGCATCTGAAAAAAGTGACACGCACGCGATGAGCGGCGCACAAAGCGGGCAAGCGCACGCGGTCGCGGCCAGCTGCGTGTTCGATGGCGAAAGATTGCATCGCGACGCAGCTGTAGTTATCGACGGCGCACGTATCAGCGGCATCTTTTCGCGCGCCGAAATCGCTCCAGCCATGCCATTGCGTGAATTGCCGGACGGAATCTGGCTGGCGCCCGGCTTTATCGACCTTCAAGTCAATGGCGGCGGCGATGTTCTGTTCAACGATGCTCCGACGTCCGAGACCATACGCAAGATACTGGCGGCGCATCGTCGGTTTGGCACCACGGCGCTGCTGCCAACGCTGATCAGCGACAGTCCGACAAAAATGAAATCGGCATTGGCGGCGGTGGAAGCTCTAAGCGGCGTTGAGCCCGGTATTCTCGGCATCCATCTCGAGGGTCCGTTCCTCTCGTTAGAAAAACGCGGCGTCCACGATCAGCGTTTTATCCGGCAGCCCACATCGGACGATCTTGATGTGATCGCGGCAAAGCGCCAAGGCGTAACGCTCGTCACCTTGGCGCCCGAGCAAGTGCCGAACGAGTTTATCGGCAGACTCGTCAAAGCCGGCGTACGTGTGGCACTCGGCCATTCCATGGCGACCTATGCACAGACGCGACAAGCTATAGCTGCTGGACTGACCGGCTTCACGCATTTGTTCAACGCCATGCGGGCGCTCGAGTCGCGCGAGCCAGGACCGATTGCAGCGGCGCTGGAATGTGCTGATGCCTGGTACGGCCTGATTGTTGACGGAATTCACGTGGCGCCCGCCATGCTGCGGCTCGCCTTGCGAGGAGCCGGTCATCCCGTGCTGGTGACCGATGCGATGCCTCCGGTCGGCGGAACGCTCAGCACTTTCAACCTCAACGGCGAACCAATTGTGGTGCGCGATGGGCGTTGCGCGCGAGAAGACGGCCGGCTCGCTGGCGCTTGTCTCGATATGGCCAGCGCGGTTCGCAATTGCGTGCGTTTATTGGATGTGCCGCTTACGCAGGCGCTACGTTTCGCTTCGACCAACCCAGCGCATTTCCTTGGTCTCGGCGATCGGCTGGGCAAACTCGCGCCAGGATATTGCGCCGACATGGTGGCAATCGATTCTGACAGCGTCGAAGTGCAACACACCTGGGTGGCCGGGAAAATCGCATAAACTTTGGGACGGTAGTAACACTGCGATCACGCGAGCATATCCCCTGTGAGCGGGATCACCTTACGGCCGTACAATTCGATGCAGCGCATGATCTTGTCATGCGACAGCGCGCCAGCGCTATATTTCATGTGGAAACGGGAGATGCCGAGCGCCCTTGCGGTGGTGGCGATACGGCGCGCTACCGTTTCGGGACATCCGACATAGAGTGAGCCGCTTTCGATTTCCGAATCGAATGCTGCTCGGGTCATTGGCGGCCAACCGCGTTCGGCGCCGATCCGGTCGCGCATCTTTTTGTAATCCGGCCACAGTTCCTCTCGCGCTTTGTCGTCGGTTTCCGCGACATAACCGTGCGAGTGCACACCGATTTCGCGAACCGGTCTGCCGAATTGCGCGAAAGCGCGGTGGTAG
>CATPBC010000424.1 GCA_955652195.1 uncultured Xanthobacteraceae bacterium
CCGCTAAGCGGCCAACCCGGGCGGGCGCACTGATGAACAACCGGCCGCTCCTGATCTTCGCCGGTTGTCTGCTTTTGTTTCATCTTGCCAATTCGGCAATGCTGCCGCTGGTTGGAAGCGTGGTCACGATGAGGTCGGCCCAATGGGCGACTGTGATCATCGCCGCCTGCATCGTGGTGCCGCAGCTCGTCGTGGCTGCTTTGTCGCCATGGGTCGGGATGCGCGCGCAAATTTGGGGACGGCGGCCGCTGCTTCTGATCGGCTTTGCGGCGCTGCCGATCCGCGGGCTATTATTCGCTTTCATTTCCAATCCAACGATACTGCTGGCTGTGCAGCTCCTCGACGGCATCACCGCGGCCGTATTCGCCGTTATGGTTCCGCTGATCGTGGCCGATCTGACGCGCGGCACCGGTCATTTCAATCTCGGGCAAGGCATTTTGGGCACCGCGACCGGGATCGGCGCGTCGCTGAGCGCGACATTGGCCGGCTATGTAACCGACCGTTTCGGCAGCCCAGTCGCCTTTACGAGCCTCGCGACGATCGCTTTCGTCGGTTTAACGCTGGCCTGGTTTCTGATGCCGGAAACCAGGCCCGCAGAAATGAGCGAAACTGAGACTTGAAAGCTGCGCTCCGCGACGTCAAGGACAACTCGCAAGGGCACGTTCGCCTGCCGATGACGCTAGACCGCCGGCGCCTCGTCAGTCACCAGCCGCAGATGCGGCGCGGTAGCAGCCATCAGGCTCCGGTAGACGCTCAGATAGTCCTGCGCCATGCGCCGCGCGGTAAAGCGCTCCTCGAAACGCCGCCGCACTTTTTCGCGCGACAGCTGTCCGAGCCTATCGACTGCGCCAATGGCGCCATTGACGTCCTCCACGATGAAGCCGGTCACCCCCTCGTCGACAACTTCCGGAGCCGAACCGCGATTGAAAGCGATAACCGGCGTGCCACAGGCCATCGCCTCGATCATGACTAAACCGAACGGCTCCGGCCAATCGATCGGGACCAGCAATACGATCGCGCCGCTTAAGAATTCCGATTTCTCGCGGTCGCTGATCTCGCCGATATATTCGCAATTGGAGCTGGCCAGCATCGGCTTGATCTGCTCCGCAAAATAATCCTGGTCGGCCTTGTCGACCTTGGCGGCAATTTTAAGCGGCACCCCGCAATGCTCCGCAATACGAATGGCACGGTCGACGCGCTTTTCCGGCGCGATGCGGCCGAGGAAAGCGAAATAGGAGGGCTTGATCGGCTTCGGCACCAAAAGTTGCGCGGGAAGGCCGTGATGCACTGTGCGCACCCACCGTGCCTGCGGCAGCGGCCGCCGTTGCGAATTTGAAATCGACACGACCGGCACTGAGGAAAACTCATCGAATACCGGCTGATGCTCGGGCAGATCGAGCCGCCCATGCAGCGTTGTCACAAAAGGCGTGGACTGCCGCGAAAACAGCGAAAACGGGTAATAATCAAGGTGGCAGTGAATAAAATCGAAATCGGCTGCGGACTGGTAGACGCGCTCAAGCATCAACATGTGCAGGGCGTTCGGGTCGCGAACCGAGCCGTCGAGCCGCAAAGCCCGCGGCCACACCGCTTCGAGGCGTGCCGAGGTCAACGAGTCGCCGCTGGCATAGAGCGTGACCTCGTGGCCGAGCGCGATCAGTTCTTCCGTCAGCCAGGAAACGACCCGTTCGGTGCCGCCATAGAGCCGCGGCGGGATGGCTTCGGTCAACGGCGCCACTTGTGCGATGTGCATCGAAAAGTCCTTCGATTCTTGTTGAGTTCCTCACCCGGCGACTACCGACAACGTCGAAACAGCGAAAAATTTCGAATTGTGGACGGAACTTAATTTTCGGGACGATGCGGAACTTTTCCGAGTGGCGCGGCATTAACACCGACACGCCGCGCTGTGACAAAACGCCCGCGATACGCGACCGGTAAGCGAGACGCGGCCGGTAACAGAAGTACACCGAAATTGTTTGTGGAGCGGCTGCACCCACGGGAACAGGGAAGGTTCCGGGCCGTTCAAACGGAGGTGGGAGGATTCGGGGGAGCTCACAGCATTTGCCGGTGGAGGAAATGAAACGCGCATGGCTGAACTCGCGGCTTATGCCACTTCCCCTCTCGCGTTCATCTTTCGCTACATCCGTTTGCGGCCGGTGTCGCATGGCGCCATTCTCGCCGCCGTGCTGGCTGCTGTGGTCTGTTCGGTCTGCACGCAATACGGCGTCAAATTCCTGGTCGACACCCTTTCAAGCGGCGCCAGCGCCGCGGCCTGGACGGCATTTCTTGTGCTCGGCGCTCTGATTGCCGCCGACAATCTGTTGTGGCGCATCGCTGCCTGGATCGCGAATTACGCCTTTGTCGGCGTCACGGGCGATCTGCGGCGCGACCTGTTCAGCCATCTGATGGGACACTCGCCGAGCTATTTTTCCGAGCGGCTGCCCGGCATGTTGACGAGCCGCGTGACCGCCACTTCCAACGCCATGTTCACGGCCGAAAACATGTTCATGTGGAACGTGCTTCCGCCCTGCGTGGCTACCGTCGCGGCGATCGCCTTGGTGTTGACGATCAGTGTGCCGATGGCGGCAACTTTGATGGCGATCGCCGGTATTATGGTCTTTGCGATGTTCCGGCTGGCTGCCGCGGGACGTCCGCTGCATCACGACTTTGCCTGGAAGGCGGCCGCAGTCGACGGCGAGATGATCGACGTCGTCAGTAATATGTCGCTGGTGCGCGCCTTTGGCGGCTTCCTGCGCGAGCACCGCCGCTTCGATGCCACCATCAATCGCGAGATGACGGCTCGCCAGCGCAGTCTATTTTACCTCGAAAAGCTCCGCATTTTTCACGCGCTCGTGACCATAGTACTGACGTTAGGGCTGGTCGCCTGGGCGATCATGCTCTGGCAGCGGGGCGACGCGACCACCGGCGATGTCGTGCTTGCCTGCACGCTGGCGCTTTCAGTGCTTAATGCGACACGCGACCTCGCCGTAGCTCTGGTCGATATCACGCAGCATGTCGCGCGGCTTTCGGAGGCGGTCGCTACGCTTCTGGTGCCGCATGAATTGCGCGACGATCCGCACGCCGAGCCGCTTGTTCGACGCGGCGCCAGCGTCAAATTCGAGCATGTCGATTTCACGTACCCGGACGGCCAGCGAATATTTCAAGATTTCTCGCTCAGCATCTTGCCCGGCGAACGCGTAGGGCTGGTCGGTCATTCCGGCGGTGGCAAATCGACTTTGTTCGCGCTGTTGCAGCGCTTCTACGACGTGCAGAACGGACAGGTTTTGCTCGACGGGCAAAACATCGCGCGCGTCACCCAGGAGAGCCTGCGGGCCGCGATCGGCATCGTGCCGCAGGACATTTCGATGTTCCATCGTTCGGTTATGGAGAACATTCGCTACGGCCGGCCCGAGGCCAGCGATGATGAGATCATGCAAGCAGCGTTCGCCGCGCGCTGCGATTTCATCGAGCAGCTGCCGCAAGGCATGCGAACGATCGTCGGCGAACGCGGCGTGAGATTGTCGGGCGGTCAGCGGCAGCGAATCGCCATCGCTCGCGCATTTTTGAAGGATGCCCCGCTGGTTCTGCTCGACGAAGCGACCTCCGCGCTCGACACCGAATCCGAAGAGGCAATCCGCGAAGCGCTTACCCACCTGATGAACCGGCGCACTGTCATCGCCATTGCGCACCGGCTCTCTACCGTTCGCAATTTCGACCGCATCGTCGTCCTGCAAACCGGGCGCGTCGTGCAGGATGGGCCGCCGGATGTTCTCATGCGGCGCGAGGGGATCTATCGCCAGCTCGTGCAGCGCGAAATGGATCGCCTAGCGCAGCAAGCCGCCTGATACTCTGCGATCCAGCCAAATTTCTCCTAATGGTGCGTCACACGGGTCAACGCGTGCGGGCGAGGCGGCGCTCGTATAAGCTCGTACAACACTAGAGTAACCCGAGCTGGACGCGCGCTACGATGTATCAGGTCACCAACCAGCCTCCGCCGCTCGAACCCTACAATCTTTTGCAGACCGACCGGGTGCTTCGTGAGGCGCTCGCGCGCGAGAAGGCGGGCTGGGCAGCCGAGGAGCTCACTGCGCTCGGCAAAACGCTTGGCGAGCCGGAAACCGTCCAGCTTGGCTTCGCGGCCAACGAAAATCCGCCGGTGCTGCGCTCATTCGATCGCTACGGTCATCGCGTCGACGAAGTCGAATTTCATCCGGCATGGCATGCCCTGATGTCGCTCGCTGTCGAAGCCGGGCTGCACGCCAGTCCATGGGCGAAGCCGCGAGCGGGAGCGCATGTCGCCCGCGCCGCCGGGACTTACATGCTGGTGCAGATCGAAAGCGGTGTGTACTGCCCGATTGCAATGACCTATGGCGCCGTGCCTGCTTTACGCCAGGCGCCGGCAGCAGCAGCAGAATGGCTGCCGCGGATCTTCGCCCGGCATTACGATCCGCGCTTCCGTCCGGCCCATGCAAAAGCCGGCGCCCTGCTTGGCATGGGCATGACGGAAAATCAGGGCGGGTCGGATCTGCGCACCAACACCACGCAGGCGGAGTTCAAGACAACCGACGGACCGCACCGGCTGTTTCGTCTGAGCGGACAAAAATGGTTCATGTCGGCACCGATGTGCGACGCTTTCTTGGTCCTGGCGCAGTCGCCTGGCGGGCTGAGCTGCTTTCTGGTGCCGCGCTGGACGCGCGGCGGCGAACGAAATGCGATCCACATTTTGCGATTGAAGGACAAGCTCGGCAACCGCTCCAATGCATCGAGCGAGGTGGAGCTCGCCGCTGCCGAAGGCGAACTGATCGGCGAAGAAGGCCGCGGCATCCCGACCATCATCGAGATGAGCAATTATGCGCGGCTTGATTGCGCGATCGGCTCGGCGGGCCTAATGCGGCAAGCCGTGGCGCAGGCGGTCCACCACGCCTCCTATCGGATCGCCTTCCAGAAGAAGCTCATCGATCAGGTCTTGATGACCAATGTGCTGGCCGATCTCGCGCTCGAATCGGAAGCCGCCGCCGTGCTGACGATGCGCTTGGCGCGTGCTTACGATGAAGACGACGAGCTCGCGCTTGTCTGGCGGCGCGTCATGACGCCGGCGGCCAAATTCTGGATCTGCAA
>CATPBC010000425.1 GCA_955652195.1 uncultured Xanthobacteraceae bacterium
GCAGTATAAGGCGCCGGCCAGTGGTTAAAGCGCATGGGTTATGAGCTCTATTACTGGCCGTCGATCCAAGGCCGCGGCGAATTCATCCGGCTGGCGCTGGAGGAGGCCGGCGCGGATTACGTCGACGTGGCGCGCCGGCCGGGCAAGCGCGGCGTGCCTGCCATGATGAAGCTCATGGAAAATCCGCGGCTTATCCGCTCGCCTTACGCGCCGCCGTTTGTCAAAGCCGGCAAGATCATCGTCGCGCAGACCGCGAATGTTTTGTTGTTTTTGGGTCCGCGGCTGAAACTCGCGCCGCGGGACGAAGGCGGGCGCCTGTGGGCACATCAGTTGCAGCTCACCATTTCCGACCTCGTCGACGAGATTCACGACACCCATCATCCGGTCTCAAGCTGGCTTTACTTCGAGGAGCAGCGGCCGGCGGCGCGGCGGCGCACCAAGGATTTCTGGCGCTATCGCGTACCAAAATTCTTAAGCTATTTCGAGCGCGTGTTGAACAAAAACGGCGGCAGAGTCACGATTGGCCGCCGTCTTACCTACGTTGATCTGTCGCTATTTCAGATCGTCGAAGGCCTGCGCTACGCGTTCCCAAAACGGATGAAGCGTTTCGAGAGAAAAATCCCCGGTCTGATCGCGCTACATGATCGGATCGCGCAGCGTCCGCGCATAGCAGACTACCTCGCCTCGCCGCGGCGCATTCCATTCAGCCAATGGGGCATCTACCGCTATTTCAAAGAACTCGATGCGTGAGCTTTGCCGGGCCGTTTGCTTGGCATTGGCAATCGCGCGGCGGCCGGGCTAATGAGGAGGAAACGCGGGGAGGGCCGGGAGGAACATGTCAGGTTATCTGCAAAATTTCGATCTGACCCACGGCGTCAATATATTGCGCCTGATCTGCGGGTTATTTTTCATCCCGCATATTTACGCCAAGTTCTTCGTGCCCGAGGCGCTCGGGTTTTTCGTCGCGGCGAATTTCAGGCCGCCGGCGGCATGGATGTACACCGCCTGCGTGATTGAGACTTTTCTCGCCGTCGGACTCATTTTCGCGATCCTGCCGGTCTTGGCCGGCGCGCTCGGATGCGTTCATTTGCTGGTTGCCGGCGGCGCGGTGTGGAAAGTGACCAAGGGCAAGTGGCTATGGAATATCGGCGGCTACGAATATTGCTTGTTCTGGGCGATCTGCTGCCTGGTCGTCGCGATGCATTACAGCGAAATAGGATAGCGGACAGTCCGGCGCGGCGGGTTTACGCTCGCCTGACCGCGGTTTGAGCTTCAGGGAGTGTTGCGGATGATCAATGCCGCCATAGTCGGGCTTGGCTGGTGGGGCAAGACGCTCGTCGAGTCGGCGGCGAGCAGCGATGCGATCCGCTTCGTCGCCGGCGCCACCCGCACCGTCACGCCAGAAGTGGAGACCTTCGCGAAAAAGCACAGCTTTCGACTGCTGCCGAGCTATGAAGCAGTTCTTGCTGAGCGCGACGTGGCAGCGGTGGTCCTCGCCACGCCGCATTCGATGCACGGCGCACAAGTAGTCGCAGCCGCGGCGGCGCACAAACATGTGTTCTGCGAAAAGCCGTTCACGCTGACCAAGCGTGAGGCGGAAGATGCGGTGGCAGCAGTGCGCAAAGCCGGCGTGACGCTCGCCCTCGGCTATAATCGGCGCCTGCATCCGGAAATGCACAAATTACGCGAGATGATCCGGGCCGGCGAGCTCGGCACGATCCTGCACATCGAAACGACCATGACTTTTCCCAACGTGCTCTTCATCAGTCCGAGTCATTGGCGCGCCGACAAGCACGAAACCCCATGTGGCGGCCTGATGCCGATGGGCGTTCACGCTATCGATGGCATGATCGATCTGTGCGGGCCCATCGATCACGTCTTCGCACAGAGTTTCCGCCGCGCCGCGACGATCGACGCCGATGACACGACTTCGATCTTGCTGCGGATGAAGGAGGGAATGTCGGGCTATCTCGGCACCATGACGACGACCGGGCCCGGTTTCAGTTTCCAGGTGTTCGGCTCGAAAGGTTGGCTGCGGCTCGAAGGTGTCACCCACGTGGCCGGCGCCTCGTCGGACGAGCGCCGCACGCGCCTATTCGGCACCTGTAAATTCCAGCCGGTGAAAGGCGAAGCCAAGACATGGCAGGCGGTGAGTTTGGATATTTCGCGCGCCGCGCTCGAAACTTTCGCCAAAGCCGCCGCGGGCGGGCCGGCCTTTCCGATACCTTACGACCAGATGATCCACGGTGTCGCAGTAACTGAAGCGATTGTGCGTTCGGCAAATTCGGGCAAAGTCGAGCAGGTGATGTAAATCTAAACCTGGAACAGGGAAATTACATGGATCTCGGCAACGGCCTCGGCCACTTGACCTATTCGACGCTCGTGCATCCCGGCGACAATTGGGAGCAGATGTGGGCGAGCCTGAATACTTACGTGCCCCAGGTGAAGGCGCGCATTGCCGGCAATAAGCCGTTCGGCGTGTCGCTGCGGCTCTCCGCCGATTCCGCGCACACGCTGGTCAACAGCAAGTCCGAGCGTGATAAGCTGAAGAAATTTTTCGCCGATCACGACATGTATCTCTACACCGTGAACGCATTTCCGTACGGCGCCTTCAAGGGCACGGTGGTGAAGGAGCAGGTTTACGAGCCGGATTGGCGATCGGAGGAGCGGACCCGCTATACGATAAATGTCGCCGACGTGCTCGCCGACGTCTGTTCAGCCGACATCGCGCCGTCGATCCAGAGCGCGCCGCTCGGATTTAAACCGCGCGTGACAGACCAGGCTGTGGTGGCAAGCTATACGAATCATGTCTTGCGCGTGGTGGCGCATCTGGTCGCGCTGGAGGCGCGCACCGGACGC
>CATPBC010000426.1 GCA_955652195.1 uncultured Xanthobacteraceae bacterium
ATGCCCGCCACGCCGACATATTTGAAAATCTGGTTGTCGATCTCGCGCTTGCGCGCGGCCTGGATCACGACCTTTTTCGCGCCGGTGATGAGCGGCCAGAATGCCGACGCCTGCGGTTGCTTTGCCGGATCGGCACTGAACGTGAAGTCGATTCCGGTATTTGTCAGATAGGCATGGCCCGAGGAATCGGTGATCCAGAACTCCTGAATGGCGGAATTGTCGCCGATGTCTTTGAGAACCGCATTGATCGCGCTCGCCGTCATGCCGTTCTTTTCCGCGACCGCCACGAACTGCGCCGCCAGCATCGCTTCGCCGACCATGTGGCGGGCGATCTTGTCCTCGCAGCCGGCGGCGCGTGACGGCGCAGCGCTCCCGAACAGCAACAGAGACAGCAAAAGGATCGGCCTGAGCAGTCCGAGCATTCGCAGTCGAGATTTTAGCATCGCGCAGAGCTCCTGTGGCTGGCTTTAGACTGACACCGCGGCGTCAGCCGCCGTCGCCAAGATAGTGTACGGTGCCCAAAATAGGGGATGGGCGTAGCTGAAAATGGCCCTGCCGCCGGTGTCGCGGAAATCGCCGCCATCAAGCTGCGCCAGTTCTGTCGCTCGCGTTATTCGGAAGCGCTCGCTTAACGCCCGCGCCGCGCGTGCCAGCCGACCACGGCTTCAGGAACGGAATCGGTCGAAGCAAAATATGGCTTGATGTCGAGCAGCGGCGTGTTGTCGAGGCAATCGACGCCGGTGACTAAAAGCGTGCTGCCTTCGATGCGGACAAGGCGTGCCACTGAAATCGCGATCGGATTGGGTCGCGCCGGTGAGCGCAATGCAAACGTGCCGCGCTGCTCGCCATAATGCCGCGGCCATTGCAGCACCAGATCGCGGCGCGTGCGATTCATCCAATAGAGTAAGACAACGTGCGTAACGGTCTCGAGTCCCTCGAGCGCTGGCGCCCAGCGTGGATCGAGTTCGACCGTGCAGACCGCGTCGGATTCTCGCGGATTCTTCGGACATTGCTCGCGGCTTTGCCAAGGCGTGCGGATGCGACCGATAAAGTAAAGCGAGGCGTCGAACTGCGCCGGCAAGGCGGCGGCGATCTCCCCTTCGCGCAGCGTGAGGAATTCGTCATCGTGCATGGGCGCGCCGGGGTCTTGTGCACTCTCGTCGGTCATGGCGCGGACCGTGGCACGCGGTTGGGCTGATCGCCAGTGCTCGCACGTCACGAATGCGTTTCTCTGCAGCGACTATCCGCAGCAATTTAACGGGCAATGTCCCACCGAGGCTTGGGCAAGCTCCCCCTTATCTCCCCTTGCGTCCCATTGGTTAAGGATATAAAGATATCCTTATGTCCACTATTGAGTGTCTCTAGCAAGTCCCGGCGATGGATCATCAGCAACTTAGTTTTGCCGGTCTCACAGGCAGTTTGAAAGCGGCAGGCGAAGCGACGCGGCTCCGCATTCTGGCGCTGCTTGCCGAGGCCGAACTGACGGTTTCGGACCTCACCGAGATTCTGCGCCAGTCACAGCCCCGGCTGTCGCGGCACTTGCGGCTCCTTGCCGAGGCCGGCCTGGTCGAGCGTTTCCGTGAGGGCTCTTGGGCCTTCTTTCGTCTCGGCGAGCGCGGCGGACCCGCCGATCTGGCCCGCGTCGTGATCGGGCGGCTCAAGGCCGACGATTCGATTGTCGTTCGCGACCGCGAGCGGCTCGCCACGGTGCGCGCGGCGCGCGCCGCCGCCGCCCAGAATTACTTTCGCCGCCACGCCGCGCAATGGGACCGTATCCGCCGGCTGCATGTCGCCGATGCTGCGGTCGAGGATGCGATCCGCGCCGCGCTTGCCGACAAGCCGATCCGCGCGCTCCTTGATCTCGGCACCGGCACTGGCCGCATGCTTGAACTGTTCAGCCCCGAGATCGAGCGCGGCCTCGGCCTCGATCTATCGCTCGACATGCTGGCGCTCGCCCGCGCCCGGCTCGACCGCGCCGCTCTGAAGCATTGCAGCGTTCGCCACGGCGACATTTACGATCTGGCGCTGCCGCGCGATTCGTTCGACGTCGTCATCATCCATCAGGTCCTGCACTTCCTCGACGACAGCGCGCGGGCGATTGCCGAGGCGGCGCGCGTGCTGCGGCCCGGCGGCCGGCTCTTGGTCGTCGATTTCGCGCCTCACGATCTCGAGTTCCTGCGCGAGGAGCATGCCCATCGCCGTCTTGGCTTTGCCGCCGAAGCCGTCACGCAATGGCTCGAAGCCGCCGGTCTCGATGTGCTGCGCCAACAGACCTTGCCGCCCGGGCCGGACGGCAAGATCGCGGTGTCGCTCTGGCTTGCGCGCGATCCGCGCATCGTGCTCGCCACGCCGGCGAGCCGCGAGGTCGCCTAGTGAGTGCGCTCCGCGCCAGCCGTTTTGTTGCCGGCGGCGCGCGGCGCGGCTTGCACGTTTCGTTTGAGTTCTTTCCGCCAAAAACAGCGGAGATGGAGCAGTCGCTGTGGGATTGTATCGCCCGGCTAGCGCCGCTGCAGCCGAATTTCGTCTCGGTGACTTATGGCGCCGGCGGTTCGACCCGGGAACGCACCCACGCCACGGTCAAGCGCATTCTTGCGGAGACCTTGCTGACGCCGGCAGCGCATCTGACCTGCGTCGCCGCCACGCGCGCCGATATCGACGCGGTGATCGAAGCCTATGCGGCGGCCGGCGTGCGCCACATCGTGGCGCTGCGCGGCGATCCGCCCGGCGGCATCGGTGAGCGCTATACGCCCCATCCCGGCGGCTATCGCAATGGCGCCGATCTCGTCGCCGGCATCAAGCGCATCACCGACATGGAAGTGTCGGTCTCCTCTTATCCGGAGAAGCATCCCGATAGCCCGTCGGTGCAAGCCGACATCGACATGCTCAAGGCCAAAGTCGATGCCGGCGCCACCCGCGCCATGACCCAGTTCTTCTTCGAGAACAGCCTTTATTTCCGTTACCTCGACCGTGTGCGCGCGGCCGGCATCGACATTCCGATCGTGCCCGGCATCCTGCCGGTGCAGAATTTCAAGCAGACGAAAAACTTCGCCGCGCGTGCCGGCGCGTCCATTCCCGGCTGGCTCGCGGAGCGCTTCGACGGTCTCGACGACGATCCGGCGACCCGCAAACTGATCGCTGCTGCAGTCGCTGCCGAGCAGGTCATCGATCTCGTCGATCACGGCGTCACCGACTTTCATTTTTACACCATGAACCGCGCCGATCTTGTCTACGCGATCTGCCACCTGCTCGGGCTACGGCCGGAGCCGCTCCCTCTCCCCGTTGGGCAGAGGGAGAGCGCATGAGCCAGTCGAGTTCTGTAATGGCGAGTCCCGTGTCCGAACAAGTGTCCCCCTCGCCGGCCGAAGCAGCGCTGCGCCGCATAGCCGCCGAGCGCATTCTGGTGCTCGACGGCGCCATGGGCACCATGATCCAAGCGCTCGGCCTTGACGAGCAAGGCTATCGCGGCGCGCGCTTCGACGCTTGGAATCGCGAAGTCCGCGGCAACAACGATCTGCTCAATCTCAGCCGTGCGGACGCGGTGCGGTCCATTCATCTGGCCTACTTCCGCGCCGGCGCCGACATCGTATCGACCAACACATTTTCGTCGACCCGGATCGCGCAGGCCGATTACGGCATGGCCGAGATCGCCTATGAGCTCAATGTCGAAGGCGCGCGGCTCGCGCGCGAGGCTGCATCGATCGGGCAAGCCGAGGACGGCCGCGAGCGTTTCGTCGCCGGCGCCATCGGGCCGACCAACCGCACCGCCTCGATCTCGCCCGACGTCTCCAATCCCGGTTTTCGCGCCATCAGCTTTGACCAGCTGCGTCTCGCTTATGGCGAACAAATACGCGGCCTGCTCGACGGCGGCGTCGATGCGCTCTTGATCGAAACCATTTTCGACACGCTCAACGCCAAGGCCGCCATCTATGCCATTGTCGAGGAGCTCGCCGCACGTCAAACGAGCGTGCCGGTAATGATCTCCGGCACCATCACGGACCGCTCCGGCCGTTTTTTGTCAGGCCAAACGCCGGAGGCGTTCTGGAACTCAGTCGCGCATGCGCGCCCGGTATCGGTCGGGCTCAATTGTGCGCTCGGCGCCACGCAAATGCGCGCCCACGTTGCAGAACTCGCCCATGTCGCCGACACCCTGATTTGCGTCTATCCCAATGCCGGACTGCCGAATGAATTCGGTCACTATGACGAGGGGCCGGAGGAGATGGCGGCGTCGATCGGCGAATTCGCCGCGGCCGGCCTCGTCAACATTGTCGGCGGCTGCTGCGGCACGACGCCCGAACACATTCGCGCGATTTCCCGCGCAGTCGAAGGCAAGCCGCCGCGGAAGATTCCGCAAATTCTGCCGCGCCTGCGGCTGTCCGGTCTCGAGGCGTTTACGCTCACGCCGGAAATTCCCTTCGTCAATGTCGGCGAACGCACCAACGTCACCGGTTCGGCGCGCTTCCGCAAGCTCGTCACTGCCGGCGATTATTCCGCGGCGCTCGTGGTCGCCCGCGATCAGGTCGAAAACGGCGCGCAGATCATCGACATCAACATGGACGAAGGCCTGCTCGATTCCGAAAAGGCGATGACGACGTTTCTCAATCTGATCGCGGCCGAGCCCGACATCGCCCGCGTTCCGGTGATGATCGATTCCTCGAAATTCTCGGTGATCGAGGCTGGACTAAAATGCGTGCAGGGCAAGGCGGTGGTCAATTCGATTTCGCTTAAGGAAGGCGAAGCGGCGTTCATCCACCACGCCGAGCTGGTGCGCCGCCACGGCGCGGCCGTGGTGGTCATGGCCTTCGACGAAACCGGCCAGGCCGACACGCTCGAGAAAAAACAGGCGATTACGGCGCGCGCCTACGACATTCTGGTCAATCGCGTCGGCTTCCCGCCGCAGGATATCATTTTCGATCCCAACATTTTCGCCGTTGCCACCGGGATGGAGGAGCACAACGGCTATGGGCTCGCTTTCATCGAA
>CATPBC010000427.1 GCA_955652195.1 uncultured Xanthobacteraceae bacterium
GACATAAGTTGGACGAGCATCTTCCCAACTGTTGTCTGGGCCGCTTCTTATTTGCTCGCTAAAATCTCCTTCGTCGGCTCGTCACAGATCGGCCTGATCAATTGGTCATCAGCCGGAAACGCAGCGGGGTTGCGCCCAACAGTTCAATAAGTTCGCCATTGCGCCGCCAATTAGTGACCTGCGCCAGGGCCGCCAAAAGTTTCTCATCGCGTGACTGACGCTCCGGGTCGCACTGCTGGCTTTGCAGATCACCCGGTGCGATGGTGATCGAATTATCGCCGACCGTGGCTTGCGCTCGTGCGCTGGCGCACCACAGGTCGATCGACGCCATCCCGTTCTCTTGAATTTCGATCATTGGGATGCGCTTTGAGCCGCGCATTGGCGCGGTATCAAGCATCAGGGCGGTGCTGAACGGAAACGGTTCGCTCGCTGGCGCGGCCGCAGCCGCCATTGCGAACGCGAAAGCAAAGAGGCCACAGGCGAAACGCATCGAACCGTTCGTCCCTTCGATCCACGCAAAGTAAGGGCAGACAATAGTGTGGGCGTGCTGCGCTCGCAGAGATGGGGCCGCCACAGGCGGCCCCATCAAATGTCTCGCACGTAGTTGCTTATTGAACGATCATACCGGTGAACACGTAGGCCTGCAGCATGACCAGAATGCCGACCAGGCAGGCGAGCGCGATCGAATGCAGAAACACGAAGCGCAAGATCGTGCCTTCATGCCCAAACCAGTTGGTCGCGGTCGAGGCGACGACGATCGACTGCGCGTCGATCATCTTGCCCATGACACCGCCAGACGAGTTCGCGGCAGCCATCAGGATCGGCGAAATGCCGAGCTGGGTTGACGTGATCTTCTGCAAGTTGCCGAACAATATGTTCGAAGCGGTGTCCGAGCCGGTCAGCGCGACACCCAACCAGCCGAGCAGCGTGCCGAAGAACGGATAAAGCACACCGGTCGCGGCGAATGCGAGGCCAAGCGTCGCATCGACACCGGACAGCCGGGTCAGTGTGCCGATCGCCAGCATTGCCGAGATGGTGATCAGCGAGTAGGCGCAGATCTTAATGGTCCGGCCATAAGCGGTTACCAGCCCGGCAGGCGAGTAGCCCATGATCAGGCCGGAAATGATCGCGGCAATGAGCATCCCGGAACCCGTGTAGGACAGCCAAGTGAAGCTGAACACCGCGGCTTCCGGAGTAGGCTTGGCCACGATCGGCGCCACCTTGTTGATCATGTTGTGCAGGTCGGGCACCGCATAGGCCCACGTCGCCCACGGGTTGACCAAAGCCTTGAACGCGTTGGTACCCCAGACCAGAAGCACGACGCAGACGATGATCCATGGCAGCAGCGCGATCCACATCTCGCGCGACGTGACCGGTTTAATGGTCGTCGTTCTGGCAGGCATGGTGGCTGCCGATTCGTCCCTGCTGCGCAACGCCGGGGAGAGCCACAGCTCCTTCGGATGCCAAACCTTCAGGAACAGCACGAGACATGCCATCGAGACCAGCGAAGCGCCGATATCGACGATCCACGGATTGATGAAGTTGGAAATCAAGAATTGCGGGATCGCAAATGACACGCCGGTGACCAGAACCGCCGGCCAGATCGCCAGCATGCCGCGGAAACCGGCAAAGGCCCAAATCAGCCAGAACGGCACGATCAGCGAGAAGAACGGCAATTGGCGGCCGACCATGGCGCCGAGCAGGAAAGGATCGATACCCGTGACGCTAGCGAGGCCTGCAATGGGCGTGCCGAGCGCGCCGTAGGCGACCGGAGCGGTATTGGCAATCAGCGACAATCCCGACGCGGCGAGCGGCGAGAAGCCAAGGCCGATCAGGATCGCGCCGGTGACCGCAACCGGCGTACCGAAGCCCGAAGCGCCCTCGAAGAAGGCGCCAAATGCAAAGGCAATCAGCAGCAATTGCAGCCGGCGATCCTTGGTGACGCCACCGATCGTGTTCTGCAACGTCTCGAATGCGCCCTTCTCGACGGTGAGGCGGTAGAGGAAAATAACGTTGAGCACGATCCAGCCGATCGGGAAGAAGCCGGTCACGGCGCCAAGCACGGTCGCGCGCAATGACATGCCCGAAGGCATGGTGAAGATGAAGATCGCGACCAGATTCGCCACAATCAGCGCGGCAATAGCGGCAATATGCGCCTTCACCTTGTTCGAAGCGATGAGGACAAGCAGGGTGACGACTGGTAAGGCCGCGGCAATCGTCGACAGCGTGGCATTGCTGAACGGATTATAGACTTGGTTCCACATCACGAAGTCTCCTTGGGCGCCGGTTCCCACCGGCTTGTTCAGTGTGTCGAAGCACGCATGCCAGCGCGCAGCCCTTCCCGGCCGCGGGCAGCGATGGAGCCGTGAGAATGAATCTACGCCGTGCTATTACTTAGCCCCGTTCGCCCCCGGTTTTCCGGTCGGTGCGAGAATCCTCCCAAAGCCCGATCTATGGTATGGCGAAAACCAATATCGCCACAAGGTCGGGGTAAAGCGGGCCCGGAATACGCACAGGCCTCGTCGAAATGCCCTAAACCTGAGCCAATGCCGGGTTTTGCAATATCGCGCCGGCATTTTGCGCCCGCCGCCAGACAGGAGATGCTTCCGTGAAACGCCTCGCTGCGACGCTCGCCACTATTGGGCGGCTGTCTCTGCCCTATTTCCGCTCCGAAGACCGCTGGGCGGGTCGGCTCCTGCTGGCCGCCGTGATCGCGATCGAATTGTCGATTGTGGCCATCACCGTGATTCTGAACCAGTGGTACAATCGCTTCTACAACACCCTGCAAGACCGTAATTGGGAGGCATTCCTCAGCGCGATTCTGTTTTTCTGCGCGCTCGCTGCCATCTATACGGTGCTCGCGGTCTATCAGAATTATCTTAATCTTTGGCTGCAAATCCGCTGGCGCCGCTGGATGACGCAGACCTATCTGCGCCAATGGCTGAACACCGCCAATCACTATCGCATGCAGCTTCTCGGCGACGCCGCCGACAACCCGGACCAGCGCATTGCCGACGATTTGCAATTGTTCGTGCAACAAACATTGCAGATCGGCACCGGGATCTTGAATTCCATTGTGACGCTCTTCTCGTTCGTCGTCATTCTATGGACGCTTTCGGAACAGGCGCCGCTTCATCTGTTCGGCTCCGGCTTTGTCATTCCCGGATACCTGGTGTGGGCAGCCTTGATCTATGCGGCGATCGGTACGGTGCTGACGCACCGCATCGGTTGGCCGCTGATCCCGCTCAATTTCCAGCAGCAGCGTTTTGAAGCCGATTTTCGTTTCAATCTCGTGCGCACGCGCGAGAACTCCGAGCAGATCGCGGCGTTGCATGGCGAGGCGGCAGAGCGCGAACGGCATCTCGACCGGTTCAGCCGTGTGGTCACCAATTGGATCGCGATCATGAAACGGCAGAAGCAACTGACGTTTTTCACCCAGAGCTATTCCCAGGCCTCGGTGATCTTTCCGTATCTAATGGTGAGCCCGGTCTATTTTTCAGGCGCGATGCAGCTCGGCGGGCTGATGCAAACCGCGTCTGCTTTCAACAGCGTGCAGACCGCGCTGTCTTATTTCATCACTGCCTATCAATCGATCGCGCAATATCGCGCAGTGGTCACCCGTCTGTCCGGATTCGAGGACGCTATCGTCGCCGGTCGCGACATCGCGTTAACCCCGCCCACGGTCGAGGTTTTGCCGCGCGACAATTCGAACGTCATTTCGATCGACCGCCTCAACATTCGCTTGCCGAACCGC
>CATPBC010000428.1 GCA_955652195.1 uncultured Xanthobacteraceae bacterium
AAGTTAGCAGGCTTTCGACCCAGATGTGGCCGCTGACGCCATAGAAAGTCAGCGAGAAGACGCGAGCGCCAATCAGGATGAAGATGACGAACGCCGACAATTTCGCCGTTGATTCGACCGCTTGGCGAACCAGGTCCCAGGTCAAGCGCCGCTTGAGGGCGCCGAGAATGAGCGCCCCGCTCGCGCCCATGGCGCCGCCCTCGGTGGGCGTAGCGACACCGATAAAGATAGTGCCGAGCACGAGAAAAATCAGAAACAGCGGCGGCACCATGACGAACGTCGTCTGCTGCGCCATCCGCGATAGGAAGCGGAATCCAGTGAGGCGCTCGATGGCCCAGTTCACGACGGCAACGCCGAAGGCGAAGAGGATACCGAAGAACATGGTGAGCACGACGAAGTCGGCGCCATGCGTCTCCGAATTGCGCATCATGAACCAGCCGAACACCGCGCTGGCAATGGTGAGCACGAGCAGTGACCAAAGCCCGCGGCTGTCGTCGTCCTCGCGAAAGCCTACGACCTCCAGCGGCAGACCAGGCGTCGCCTTTGGGAAAAAGGCCGAAACGATGAAAGTATAGACCGCATACATTCCGGCGAGAGTAATGCCGGGAATGAAAGCGCCCTCGTACATGTCGCCGACCGATTTGCCGAGCTGATCGGCCATCACGATCAGAACTAGCGACGGCGGTATGATCTGCGCCAGTGTGCCCGACGCCGCGATAACGCCCGAGGCGAAGCGGCGGTCATAGCCGTAGCGCAGCATGATCGGCAGCGAGATCAATCCCATCGAGATGACCGACGCGGCGACCACGCCGGTCGTAGCGGCCAGCAGCGCGCCGACGAAGATCACTGCATAGGCCAAGCCGCCGCGAACGGTGCCGAACAGCTGACCGATCGTGTCGAGCAGATCTTCCGCCATGCCGGAGCGTTCAAGCACCAGCCCCATGAACGTGAAGAACGGGATCGCCAGCAGCGTGTCATTGCTCATGACCCCGTAGATGCGGTCGGGCAGCGCCTGCAAGAAATCGGGCTGGAATTGACCAAGCCCGATGCCAACGAGCGCGTAAAACAAGCCGACAAAGGCCAGTGAAAACGCGGCCGGATAGCCGAGCAGAAGCACGACTACCAATGAGGCGAACATAATCGGCGCCAGGTTTTGTACGATGAAGGCTTCCATCCTTAACCCTGCAGCGGCGGCTGGCGCTTAATCTTTGCGCATGGCCTCGACGACATGTTCGACTTCGGCTTCGAGCGCGTGGACCTGCGTCGCATGCGGATCCGGAATAAGGCCTTGGATGATGGCGACACGCTTGATCAGCTCGGAAATGCACTGCGCAAGCAACATCGCAAATCCAATCATGATCAGAGACTTCGCCGGCCATTGCGGCAGTCCGCCGGCACTGGCGGACTGCTCGTTGATGGCGAAGGATTCAGTGAAGAAGGGAATGCCGGTCACTAAAACAACGATCGTGAGCGGCAAGAGAAAAAACGTGTGACCGACAAGCTCGATCGTGTTGCGCAGCCCGCGCGGCAGTTGATTGTTCACGATGTCGATGCGGATGTGTTCGTTGTCGCGCAGTGTCCATGACGCACACAGAAGAAAAACGGCGCTGAACAACACCCACTGCAGTTCGAGCCAGGAATTCGACGACATGTCGAACACCTTGCGCACGGTCGCATTGACGGCCGATACCGCAACGGCGGCGAGGATGGCCCAGGCGACCCACTTGCCGATTTGAGTGTTAATGGCGTCGATAACGCCGCTCAGCCGAAGAAGCGCGCGCACCTCTATTCCCGTTCCCCTCAGCGCCCATCGTCAACGCCCATGGATGGCGTATGGCGCCGCCCCATCGGCGCCGCTTCCCCGGCGGTCGCTATCGCCACTTTAGCAATAATAATGGGCGTAAGGTCAAGTCGCCGTTGGCAAAAACCGGCGACCTTTGCTCAAGTAATTGGAGCGGGCGAAGGGAATCGAACCCTCGACATACAGCTTGGGAAGCTGTCGTTCTACCACTGAACTACGCCCGCGCTTCGATCAGCATAGCGAAGGCCAGCCGCGACCAGCAAGGAGCAACGAGAGCGGGGGCTATGATCAGTCGCGGCCGAACTGCTTGCGCAGCTCGCCCTTGGCGCGCTGCAACGTTTTGCGCCTGCTGGCCGGCAGATTCCTGCCGGCGCGATTAATATAGAAGGTCAACGTCGAGAGCGCCGAACGGTACGGATTGGATTTACGCCGGCGGCTGCGTTCCGCCGAGCGTTTTAGCGAGGCGGCGATCTTCTTCGGATCGCGCCCGGTAAAAACGCGGTGTTGGAGATCGAGCGCATCGCTTTCACGCGTGACGCGCGCCGACCAGCGCCGTCCGCCGCGGCCCGATCCGCGCCGCGCGGATTTGCGGCGCGAGGACTTGCTGCGCGACGGCTTGCTGCGCGACGAGGGGCGTGAGGATTTTCGAGCGGATTTTTGCGCCATGACCGGGGACCTCGCTGCACGCACTTGGGATCAAGCGGATAAGGAAACAACCACTGCCGGCGCGGCGCTGTTCCAGCTGGTCCCTTTCTTCGTCGCTATTCCGCGGCAATGGCGTGAGCTGGTGCGCTTGCGAGACCGGCAAGACACTTTGCCAAAGCTTCGCCTTCCGGGTCGACCAGTGCCGCCGTGCGCGCGCTGGCAACGGCATCGATGGCCTGTCGCGCGGGCATGGCGCCAGCCAAGGCCGGCGCGATCACCTGCGCGGCGATCGCGTTGTAGTTGGCGCTGCCGCGGCGATGCGTGTCGCCATAGCCTTTGATCAGCCCGGCACATTCGGCGATCTCGACGGCAAACTCGGCGGAAAGCGATGCCGCCTGCACCGTTAGCCGCAACCAAGCCTCGATCGCCTCTTGCTCCTGGCGAAAGCGGAATGTCTTGCGCCGGAACGGACGCAGCTTGGCAAGGATAGCAAAGCGCAAGTAACCGGAAATCGACCGGCTATTGACTGCCATGGCGTAATGGGCGCGACCGAGCGCGGGATAACGCTGTGCGAGGCGCAGCATGGCGCCGGCTAGCGAAGTCGGCAGGATTGAACAGAACTCATCGATGCCGGGCTTCAAGAATTCGCTCACGCTGAACGTCTGCTGCGGCTTAACGCCGAGCTCGCGCGTGATACGCGCGATCCGTGCCGGGTCGATCTTGGCCTGGGCTACGCGGATAACGTCCTCGTAGGACATCCGCAGCGCCAGTTGACGGGCCGTTGCAGCCAGCAACCGGCCACCGCTCGCGGCTTTGATATCGGCATCGCAAATCGGCTCGAGCCGATCCAGGTAAAGCCGCGCATAGGCGTGGTCCTGGTAGGCAGCCAAGCGGCGCACGCCCTCAGTCATCACCGTATGGGCCACCAGTGGCATGCCGGCGATCTCGGCTTCCAGATCGGCAACAATAGGTGATGCGGCATGCTGGCGCTTGGCTGATTGTTGAGGTAGGCGCGACCCGGCGGCGGCGGCAGCAAATCCAGCGCGGAAGCCGCGCAGGTTGGCGTCCACGGCCTTGCCGTCGGCCTGGATCGCCGCCTCAAAAGCGTCAGCTGAAATCGGCAATGCCCGCGCGCCGGCGATCGCGCCCAACATGACTGCATTGATCATGGCGCCTGCTTCGCGGGCGATTGCTTCGAGATCGAGCAATAGCGCCTGACGCGAATTCTTCTCCACCGCCGAGATTAGCCGCTGCGGATCGTAGCGGCCGTCGCTCATCGCCATCTTTTCGACCACGAGGTACGAGCGGCTGGTCGATGCGATGGTAGTGGTGCGATCGGCGGTGATGTAACCGCTGGCGACGGCGCGGCCGGCTTCCAAGAGTTCGCTGGCAATAAGAAGATCGACGTCGCCGATGCCCGGCGCCAGCGCCAGGATTGGCCTCCGGTTCGATTCGACATCGCCGGAGGACATCGGCGCCGGCACCATCTCGATATGATAGGTGGTCGCGCCGGTTCGCTGCGCCACACCCGGAATGGACGTGGATTGGACTGGGAATCCTTGGCTCGCCGCCGCGGCGACGATCCAGTCGGTAAGCACGCCGCCGCCTTCGCCGCCCAGTGCGGCGATCAGGATCGAGATCGGTTTGGCGATCGGCCGCCCTGAAGAGCCCTGATCGCCCTTGGCGAACTGAACCTCTCCCCGCCGTTGCGAAGGAGAGTCTTCGCCAACCGACGTGCCCTGCAGCGAGGCTAATGTGCTGCCGCGGCTCAGCCAGGCAATCACTCGATTTCGAATTGCGGCGAGCGTCCGATCCCACCAATTCGGATTGGTGACGATGTCGGCGCGATAGAACGACGGGCACAGCACTGCGGCATGGGCGACCTCGCCGCACAAGCCGCAGCCGACGCAGCTTTCGATCACGGTAGCGACCGGATCGCTGCGCAGCGGATCGGGATTAGGCTTCACCGTTAATGATGGGCAGCCGGATAGCCGGATGCAGGAATGGTCGCCGGTGCACAGCTCATCGTCGACGCCATAGCGCGTCTTCACGACACGCGCGCCGCGCTTAAGTTGTTCGGCCTGCGCGACGCGGATGCGGCGCTGGCGCACCAGCATGCATTCGCCGTCGGCAATGATAACTTTGAGCCCGCGTTCGGCGCTCTGAATTGCCTGTTTCAACGTCGCCGCCATCTTGGCGACGCTATAGCTGTGCACCGTGCGCAGCCATTTGACGCCGAGCGCGCGCAGCGTTTTTTCGATGCTGATCCCGGTCGGCGCGCCGGCGCGATGCGCGTTGCTCGACGGCAGATATTGCTGGCCGGTCGCAGAGGCGTAGCCGTTTTGCATGATCACGAGTACGCCGTCGCCCTTGTTGAACATGTTCGAGGCAACGCCGGTAATCAGCCCGTTGTGCCAGAAGCCGCCGTCGCCCATGACCGCGATCGGGCGCTTGGCCATATTCGGAGCGACAGCCGCTGCGCTGGCGAGCGACATGCCGTAGCCCAGAATGGAGTTGCCGAGCGAAAACGGCGCGAAAGTCGCGAATGAATGGCAACCGATATCGGCGCTGATATGGACCGGTCCGACTTCGCGTTGCGCGAGCTTGATGGCAGCAAAGACCGGCCGCTCCGGACAGCCGGTGCAAAAGTTCGGCGGCCGCGCCGGAATGTCGCCGACCGCGGCAAGTACGCCAGAGCGATGCGCGAGCATGTGTTCGACGCGGCGCGAAATTTCCTCCGCGTCGATTCCGGCCGGACGAGCCGCGGCAAGGAAAGCGGCGATGCCGCGCAGCAGAATCTCCGATGTGTAGTCGCCGCTCGCCGGCAAGCAACCTTTGCCATAGACGCGCGTGTCGGCGCCGGCACCGCGCAAGATTACGTTGATCTGTTGCTCGACGTAGTCCGGCGCGCCCTCCTCCACGACGAGCACGGCGCGTTTGCCGGCACAGAATTCCCGCACCTCTTCCGGCAGCAGCGGATAAGCGACGTTGAGGACGTAAATTGGAATGCGCGAGGCGCCGTAGAGATCGGCGAGATCAAGCCGCTCGAACGCGCGCAGCAATCCATTGGTCAGCCCGCCGAGAACAACGACGCCGATCTCTTCGGTCTCGCCTGCGATAAGCTCGTTGAGCTTCTCCTCGCGAATGAATTTCTGCGCGGCCGGCAGGCGCTGTTCGATTTTCAGCCGTTCCTGCGTGAAGATCACCGGCGGATGCGCGAGCCGGCCATATTCGAAACGCGGCGGGCCGGCCAAGGGGCGATGCGCATTATAGAGGCCGCGTTTGTTGTCTTTAGTGGCAAACTCCCCGGTGACATGACAGGCGCGCACCCGCAGATCGATCATGACGGGCGCGTGGCTTGCCTCGGAGAGCTCAAAACCTTTTTCCACCATATGCACGATCGTTGGCAGATCGGGCCGCGGGTCGAGCAGCCAGATCGACGATTTCATTGCATAGGCGTAGGACCGCTCCTGAATGACGCTCGCGCCCTCGCCGTAATCTTCACCGAGCACGATCAGCGCGCCGCCGATCACGCCCGGCGATGCGAGATTGGACAGCGCGTCGGCGGCGACATTGGTGCCGACGATCGATTTCCAGGTCACCGCGCCGCGCAGCGGATAATTGATCGAGGCGCCAAGCATGGCCGCGGCAGCGGCTTCGTTGGTACAGGTCTCGACATGCACGCCGAGCTCGTCGAGGAGGTCCTTGGCGTCGACCATCACGTCCAGCAGATGCGAA
>CATPBC010000429.1 GCA_955652195.1 uncultured Xanthobacteraceae bacterium
GACAGCGCGGTCAAGGACAGATAGCCGGAGCCGACCGGCTCCGCCATCCCGCCCTCGCAGCGCACCGGGATCAGTTCAGTCATGCCGATGCTTGAAGTCACTTTGCGGCGGAGCGGCAACGTAATCGGCATGTCCTCAACTTTGCCGCCGGCGAGCTTGGCACGATATGACGCCCGAGCAAAAGCCAAACCGCAAGCACCGCGTCGATCCGTCCCGGCAATAACAGCACCGGACGTTGGCCGATAAAGCCGAACGCCGCCGTCTCGCCTGGACAAATGGCGATGCCGTGCGCCTCGACTTGGCCGAGACGCGCGAGCTCTTGCACGGCGCCGTCGCGCCGGCCGCTGCCAGTGCCGCCGACCGCCATGATGGCATCGGCTTTTTCATCAGCCAACGCGGCAGCGAGCGCGATGGGATTGTTGGGTACGTTGCCGCCGGCGTTGAAGATCAGCTGCACGAGCATGCTAAGGGCGGCGTCGATCACCGCAGTTCCGCCGACGCCGCCGAGGGCAACGCCGATGCTTGGTTCGCGCACCGCTGCGGCTTCGACGCGCGCCGCGGCTATCACGGCAACATCCACGAGGCGAACACGCTGCCCGGCGCGGCGCAGCGGCGTCTGCGGCACGGCGTCGCCGCCCGCGAGCAATACGCCTTCACCGGGCACCGCCGTCGTCGTTGCTTCAGCGCTCTTGCCGCGGAGCACGACCGCATCGAGCGGCAATACGGCATCGGTGCCGTCCGGCATTGGGTCGCCGGCATCGATGCGCCGAGCCGTCAAAGTCAAAGGGACCGGCGTGTAAGGTCCGGCATCGCCGATCGCACCGGCATCCACGGCGAAGCCGTCGCGCAACGCAATGGCTTGCGCCGGCTGTGGCGAAGCCGCAACGTCTTCCGCGAGCGTCAGGCGTCGCGCAGTTGCGACACCTATTGTCTGCGGCGGCACCGCCGCAATGCGGGACTCAATAAGCGCAAGCACCGTGCCGAGCGGCGTCAGGCGCGCGATGCGCTGGCTGCTGGAATCGACCGTCATCGCAATTATGATAAGTACCTTCGCCGGGTTCTACGACTGCGCAGCCAAATGACCGAAAAGACGCTTAATCTACGCGGCCTCAAATGCCCACTACCGGCGCTACGTACTCGCAAAGCGTTGAGCCAGTCGCAGCCCGGCGACGTGCTGATCGTCGAATGCACCGATCCGCTGGCCGGCATCGATATTCCGAATCTATTAAATCAAACCGGTGATACGCTCGAGGATACGCGCAGGGAAAAGAAGCTGCTGACGTTTCGAATTAGAAAAAAGTGATCGGAACCGGACGGCAGCTTCCCTATTCCGCCGCGACCTGATGTGCGGCGACGCCACGGGCCTTGACCACGACCTTGATCGCGTCGTCGATCCGTTCCTTGGCGTAGCGGATCGCGGTCGGCAGATCGTCGAGCGCAAAAGTGTGGGTGTGGATCTTGGTGGCATCGAAGCGCTTTTGCGACATGAAGGCTTCGGCGCGGTGCGTCGCGCTCTTACCCTCGCCGCGGATGCCGTAAAGATAAATATTGTTGCGCACGATGTGCGCGACATCGACCGGCGTCTCGGCATGCGGGAACGCCGCGAGGCACACTTTGCCGCCGCGATTGACCATGTAGATCGCTTCATTCACCGCATTCGGCGCGCCGGAACATTCGACGACGTAATCGACGCCCTTGCCAGCATTGAGACGCTTGACTGTCTCGACGACGTTTTCGTTGCGGACATTGATTACGTGGTCAGCGCCAAGCTCGCGGCCGATCTTAAGCCGATTGTCGCGGGTGCCGGTCAGGATGACAGGCTGTGCGCCCATCGCCTTGGCGACCGCAACGCCGAGAAGGCCGATCGGCCCAGGTCCGGTGACGACCACGCTCTCGCCGGCGACAAGGCCGCCGAGTTCGGTGAGGCCGTACATGGCGGTGCCTGCGGTGACGACCAGTGTCGCCTCCTCGTCCGACATCGTGTCGGGAATCGCGACCAGCGTGTTGATGTTGTTGACCTGGTATTCGCAGAAGCCGCCGTCGGTGGTGAAACCGTTAGCGCGGTGGCCTTTGTCGACATCGCCGTAATTGAGGCCGTAGTTGTGGCATGAGGTGTACATGCCTTCGCGGCAGCGCTTGCACTGCCCGCAGCCGGCATGGATTTCGACCGTCACGCGCTGGCCGATCTTGTATTCGTCGACGCCGGGGCCGAGCGCGACCACGGTGCCCATATATTCGTGGCCGGGCGTGAAGTTCTTGTTGAACGGTTTGCCGCCCTGGATCAAAGCCGGCGAACCGTGATCGATGATCTCAAGATCGGTGGCGCAGATCGCTACCGCGTCGATGCGCACCAGGACTTCGGCGCGCTTGGGCACGGGAACCGGCTTTTGCGCGAGCTTAAGCTCACCGGGATTGCCGAGAACCCAGGCCTTCATGGTGTCGGGGATCGGGAAATCCTTGCTCGTTTTCACGCCGGGTCCGGCATACATGATCTCTCCTCCGACTTTAGTTCGTGCAGTTCGTGGTTTTTCGGCCTTTTGGCGGAACGCGGGAACCGCTGCTTATAATCTGGCATGTATAATGTGTCTTGCCTTGCAGCGAAACCGGCATCAATTCACGCCAATTCGCCGGCAGCATTGCGGTCGAGGTCGACCACCACGTCATTACCTTCCAGTATGACCTTGTAGGTGCGCAGCGCCACCGCACAAGGCGGCGCCTTCACTTCCCCGGTCGGCACGTGGAACGCCCCCATATGCATCGCACATTCGATCACCTCGCCATCCAGCATGCCGTCGGCAAGGCTCGCGGAGGCGTGGGTGCATTCGTCATCGGTGGCATAAAAGCGGCCGCCGATATTGAACACCGCGAGCTGCCTGTCGCCGACCTCGAACGCTTTGACGCTGTCAGGCGCGATTTCACTCTGCGCGCAAATGCGGACGATGTTAGCCGCCACATTATCCGGCATTTTTTCCGGCGTTTTTTCCGACATATTTCCCGACATGGCTCTCCTCTTTGAGCGCCTGTTATATAGTCATTCCACGCGTGCGCGAAGCGCGACGACAAACAGCACAA
>CATPBC010000430.1 GCA_955652195.1 uncultured Xanthobacteraceae bacterium
ATACACAGCGAGGTTCAGTGGACGGAATGGCGATCCGAACAGCAGAGACACGACCCTCCTCAATCAGGTCCCGTAGCTCAGCCGGATAGAGCAGCGGTTTCCTAAACCGAAGGTCACAGGTTCGAGTCCTGTCGGGACCGCCACCAGCCATCGATTCGAGCCGCAATCTCAATAATCACGCGTGAGCCAGATCAGCACCATGTCGAGCCGAAACATGACCAGCCAAAATCCCGATGAAACACGCGCCGCCGTCAATGCCGCCACGGCGAGCGAGTTTTACACCCTGCATGAAATCGTGCGCAAAGCGCGCGCCAATCTCAATCAAAACGATTGGGACTACATCGTCGGCGGCACCGAGACGGAAACGACGCTGCGGCGCAATCGCATGGCGCTCGATTCAATTGCGCTGCGGCCGCGGGTGTTGCGCGACGTCAGCAAAGTCGATCCTTCGGTCGAAGTGCTCGGCCGCAAATTGCGGCTGCCCATCGTGCTCTGCCCGGTTGGTTCGCTGGAAAGCTTCAACCCGCGCGGCGCCGAACCGGTGGTCAGGGCGGCGGCCGAGTTTGGCGTCGCGCACATGCTCAGCTCGGTCTGCGATCCGGGCCTCGAAGAGGTTGCCAAGGCGGCGCCCGGTGCGCTGCGCATGTTCCAGCTCTACGTCCGCGGCGACGCCGCTTGGGCCGACGACCACGTCGAACGCGCGATCAAAAACAAATACGCGGCGTTTTGCATCACGGTCGATACCGCGCATTACAGCCGGCGCGAGCGTGACCTCGCCAAGCGCCATGTCACCGCCGGGCGCCGCCGCGTGCAAGGCCGCGAATTCCAGATGGCGCTCGATTGGCGCACGGTCGAACGCATGAAAAGCAAGTTCAAGATACCGTTCGCGATCAAAGGCATCGGCACCGCCGAGGACGCCAAAATCGCGCTCGATCACGGGGTGGAGATCATCTACGTCTCCAATCACGGCGGCCGTCAGCTCGATCACGGCCGCGGCTCGGCCGAGGTCTTGCCGGAGGTGGTGGAGGCTGTGGCAGGCCGCGCCATGATCATCGTCGACGGCGCGATCAACCGCGGCACCGACATCATCAAGGCGCTGGCGCTTGGCGCCGATCTGGTCGGGCTTGGCCGCATGCAATGCTTCGGATTAGCGGCCGCCGGTCAGGCGGGCATCGTGCGCATGCTGGAAATCATGGAGGACGAAGTGACGCGCGCACTCGGCCTGCTTGGCGTGACGAGCTTCAGCAAGCTCGACCGCTCCTATTTGCATCCGGGAACGCCCGCCAACGCGCCGCATGTGCTCTCCGCCTTCCCGCTCTGGGAGGTTGAACCGTACCGGTATTAGGTGATTGCGACATGGCGCCTCGTCATTGCGAGGAGCGAAGCGACGAAGCAATCCAAAATGCCGGCTCGTGAAACACTAGATTGCTTCGCTTCGCTCGCAATGACGACTGCGCAGCGGGACTGCCATCAAAAATACGCATCGAGGCCGCGCGCCGTGACGATGGCGCCGATCTGATCGCTGCGCGTGCCGTGGGCGTGCAGCAGCGCGGCCACGTCGCGTTGCGCGGCCTCGCGAGATTCCTGGGGCTGGAGCTGCGCCGAAAGATAGGCGCCCTGCTGGCGTGACAGCGCGACCATGTCCCGTCCGAACGGCAGCTGCAAGTGTTCGAAGCGGGCGAGACCGCGCTTGAGATCGCCACCGGCATCGCGCAGGCAGTCGGCCAACACGACGGCATCGATCGCGGCCTTGGTCGCGCCGGCGCCGACATGCGGCCGAGCAACGAATGCGGCATCGCCGGCAAGCGCCACGCGGCCGAATACCAGCGCCGGCGATTGGAGATCGAAGATCGGCTGAACGAACGGATCGGTGCGCACAAAAATCTCGGCGATCTGCGGGGCGAGCAGCGCCTTGGCGTCGGCCTTCACGCGCGCGATTACGTCATTGCGAATTAAGGGCGGCGGAATGCCGGTGGCGTGACAGCGGCCGGAGGCATCGGTGCAGATATCGGCAAGCGCGCGCGAGTCGGTCGGCCGATACCAGACGATGTTGTAGCCGCGCCGCCCAACGGCGGTGTCATTGTCCCGCCCTGGCACCGGATAGCCGAGCAGTTGCTCGCCTTCGGGCAGGCAGAACGTGTAAAGCTCAAAAATCTCGCGATGGATGTCAGACGGCACCTGCCGTTCGTCGAGCACGGCGCGCCAAGCGACGTAGCCGGCATAAATCGGCTGCGCCTGCGGCAAGAATTGCTCGCGCACCGTCGAGCGGACGCCATCGGCGCCGACCAGCAAATCGCCGCGGTCAATAGAGCCGTCGGCGAATAGAGCCGTAACGCTCTCGGCGTCTTGCTCGACTCGAGCAAGCCTTTTGCCGAGGCGGTAATCTTGTGGCGGCAGCGCGTCGCGAAGCACGCGATAAAGCCGTGACCAGGCGCTCATCGTCCGCGTGGTTGGCTGCTCGACGGTGATTTTGCCGGAACGATCGAGATAGACGACCTTTGGCACCTTGACGCCCATGGTCTCGTCGAAGGCGATGCCGGCGCGACGCAGCACCGCGATGAGCTGCGGGTGCGTGCCGAGGCCGACGCCGCGGCCGGTCAACTCCTCGGCATTGCCTTCAAACACGCTCGGATGCCAGCCGGCGTCACGGAGAAGATGCGCCGCCAATAGCCCGCCCAGCGATCCGCCGATGACGAGGGCGCGTTTCATCTAATCCCATACCCCTTTGAGTGGGGGAGGGTAATTTCACGGCAGCGCCCAGGATAAGCTGTCGTGGCCTGGCTTGTAATCGGTGTTGGTCTGCGCCGGATTGCGGTTCACGAGCGGGCGGCCATACATCGGATTGGTCTGGCTGCGGGTCTCGTGCTCTACGGTGAACAGTACTTCCCGGCTGCCGAGATCGATCACGTCCTTGAAACGATACTCGTATTCGCCGGTCTCGCCGGTGATCAGGCTAAGCTCCTTGAGCCGCCGATGCGGACCGGAAAAATCGGCGATGTAAATCTGCACGTGGTGACGGTCGTACGGGCGTTCCGGCGCATCAGTCTCACGAAAATGGAAATACTGTTTTTCGCCAACCTGTACGCGGGCTTCCGGGCCGCTGCCGTTCTTGACGACGTCCGCCGGTGCCTGCAGCACCTCGCGATAAAATCGCGCGATGCGCGGTACCGTGCCGGGCCGGACATCGAACCGGACGTAAGGCATCCCGAGCTGGATTCGGCCGAAACGCTCTTTGTCGGGGGCATGGACATGGATGCGGTTGCCCCAAGGACAAACCGTCTCGACGCAGTCGTTGCTTTCGCGAAATTCGAATTTGGTATCGGCCAGCGTTTTGCGTACGCGACTTAGCCGGTTGAGCAGGGCTTGCCGGTCAGGCACCACAAGCCCAATGACGCCGCGCAGGATTTCTGGCGTGCCCGTCGGCAAGTGGAATTGGCTCATGCCGACATTGATCCACATATTGCCGGCGCCGGTATTGAGGAACGGGTCGCGCGTCAGCCCGAGCCCGGTGACGTAATAATGCGTAGCGATGTGCTGATCGCTGATACAGATATTCACGTGGCCGAGATTGACGATGTTGCCGATGTCCTGCGCGGCGCGATCATATTCTTTGGTCTGCATAGGGCGGTTCCTTCACTCGCGCCACAGTAAGGAATTTTGATTGGCGCAAAATAAAACCGAAGTCCGTCTTTTTACGCTGGTCACGGCGGCAACCTCTGCAGCTCCGGAAATGCCGCATAGGCGACGCCGGTGCACTCCTCTTTCGGCATATCGACGAACCGATCAAGCCGGCCGCCCATAAAGACGGCGGCAATCTCCTTGGTCGCGGCATATTCGCTGGCGTTTTTCTTGGGGGTAAATCGCAAACAAGCGATATAACGCGTTAGGTTGCCGGAGAATTTCAGCGCCGGCTCGGAGATCGCGGCATCGCGGACGCCGGTCGGATTGTTCAGATAAGCATGCATCCCAGCAAGGATGTCGGATTTGTAGTTCGCCGGATAGACGTTGATGCCGCTGTCGCTATCGACGCCAATGTCGTGTCCGCAGGCGCCGAGCACGACTGTCAGGCTGAGCAGCAGGGTTTTGAGCACCAGGCTTGCGCTCCGCAATAGCTACTCCGCGGCTTGATGCGCCTGGTTCTGCACGGCCATGTTGACGAGCGCAAGCGTCAATAGCTCCGCCCTTTCGCCGGCGCTTTCGCGGCTTGCGGCCGCTGCCGCTCGATCTGCAATTGCGCCAAAAACGACGCCAAAGCCGCCGATCACGGTTGACATCATGTCGTGTCTCCTTTGGGTGAAAATATCGCGCGTGGAAAACAACAACAAGGCGATTGGCGCCGCGGTCGCTCAGGTCATGCGCTTCCCATGCGGCAATCAAGCCGGTACGCTCCGCGTAGCAATTATTGCCGTTTAGGCGGCGTGCCGACGCTTAGCGTCGGAAAATCAGCCGGAAATCCGCCGAGCCCTGTCTATGAGGTGGCAAAATCGACGCATTATGTTTGCACAAATGTATTTAACTGAGCATGTGTAACTGAGCGCAGCGCAGTAGCCGGGCCGGTATGGAGCTTCTTCAGCATTTCATCCACGCTTACGGACTTTTGGCGGTCGCAGCCGTTGTCGGCCTGGAATGCATCGGCTTTCCGTTGCCCGGCGAAACCGCGCTGCTGGCCGCGGCGATCTATGCTGGGACCAATCATGATCTCAACATCGTCTCGGTCATTATCACGGCGGCGGCCGCCGCCATTGTCGGCCGCATGGTCGGTTATGTGATCGGCCGCGAATATGGCTATTGGCTGTTGCTGCGCTACGGCAATTATGTGCGGATGTCGCCAAGCAGAATCAAACTCGGCCAGTATTTGTTCTTGCGCCATGGCGGCAAGATCGTTTTCGTCGCGCAATTCGTCCCGGTGCTGCGCACTGTCGCTGGCCTATTCGCCGGCGGCAACGTCATGCCGTGGCGCAACTTCCTGGTTGCCAACGTCGTCGGTGCGTGCATTTGGGCGGTGACCTATGGCTATGCGGCCTTTGCCCTCGGTCTGGGATTTAAGCGTTTGGAAGGGCCGATCGTCATCGTTCTCGCGGTCATCACGGTCGTGGGATTTATCGTCGGGGGTATTTTCATTCATCGGCACGAGGCCCAGCTTGCCGCCGAGGCGGAACGAGCGATGCCGGGCCCGCTCAAGCTGCCGTGAACG
>CATPBC010000431.1 GCA_955652195.1 uncultured Xanthobacteraceae bacterium
AGACGTGATGGACGAAATCGACTTTGATCTTGTCGGCGTCTTCGAGCGCTTCGTTACGCTCGCGCAGCGCGCGCTCGACGTTGACTGAATCGCTGACATCGTGGAACGTCACCAACGTGGCGCCGTCGGGAAGCGGCACGCTGGCGCAGTCGATGACGCTGCCGTCGCGCCGTTCGATGCGGCCCAGCGTCGCCTCGCGGCTGTCGATCGCCGTGACCGCGTCGCGTAAACTGCGCCAAGCCGGCGCATCGCCGTGTAGCGGCTGGCACAACGAAGAGATTTTCTCGATGTGCGGCCGGTCGGCCAGCGAGCGCGAGGAGAGCCGCCACATCTGCTCGAAGGCCGCGTTGTGCAATCGCAGTCGCCCGTCGCTGCCGAACACGGCGACGCCCTCGGCGAGCTTGTCGAGCGTCTCACCCTGAATACGGATCAGTTCCTCAAAACGGCGTTCAAGATCGAGCCGCTCGGTGACATCGTGAAACAAATAAGTCACGCCGCCGTCGGGATTGGGCGTGGTAACCACCCGCAAGGTGCGCCCATCCGCCAGATGCCACGTATGGTCTTTGGGCTCGCCGGTACGATAGGCGTCATGCAGCTCCGACTTCCATTGCCGGAAATCCTGCTCCTCGGGCAGCTTGCGCGCGGCGCGCAACGTTTCCAGTACGGCAGAATCGGTGGGGCGCTGATCGAGGAAGGCAGCCTCAAGATTCCATAACGTCCGATAGGCGTCATTGTAGAAGGTGAGCCGCTGGCTGGCGTCGAACATCGCCACACCCGTGGACAGCTGATCGAGGGTGCGACGATGTGCGTCGGCCAATCGCGTCAGCGCACTGCGCATGGTTTCGGCTTCGGTCGCGTCCACGACGATGCCGGCGCTGCCGGCCTGTGTCTCGAAATCGAGTACTTCGAAGGTGCGGTGCGTTCCGCCGACCGCCGCCCGAAGCCGGCCGGCATATGCGCCGGCGGCGAGCCGCGCCTGTGCGATGCTTGTACGCGCCGCGGCGTCGAGGAGCTCCAAACGCCGGTCCACCGCCTCGGCGGCGCTCTTGGCTTCCACGGCGCGCGCATAAGCCGGATTGACGAAGGTCAGCCGGCCAGCGGCATTGCGCGTCCAGACCGGCGACGGCAGCGTCTCGACCACGGCCCGCAGCGATCCAGCTTCCACCGAGAGCTTCTCGTAGCGCTCAAGCAACTCGACGACTTCGCGCTTGATCCCGCCAGCCTCTTTGAGGCGGAGCACGGCGTGCCCGCCCACGGCGCGGCCTTGCGCCTCGATCGGATGGCCGCCAAACGTACTGAGCGTTATCGAAAACGGTTCGCCGCGGGCGCGCAGCGCCTCCACGGCGCGCTCCATGACAGCAGCCTTGCCGGATTCCAGCCAGCTGTCGAATACCAGAAGTTGTTGCGGCCCGGACAGGCCGATTAAGGCAGGATCGCCCGCTATGCTGGGCTCGTCGGAGCCCGCCGGCCAATCGATCACGATCTGCGGTTCGGACAGCAAAAGGGCATTAGCGCGATCGATCTCTTCCCGCAGTCTCGCATTCTGGTCGCGTGCCCAGGCCTCAACTCGCGCCGCGCGTCCGCGCGCGCGCACCAGCATGATTGCGGTTACTACGGCAAATAAGACGACTCCGGTCGTGAGCGCCAGAAAAGCAATTTCATGCTGGGCGATGCCGCGATGCGCATCGAGCACCAGCTCGTGCAACGCCAGGGCGGGTTGTTCAGCCGCGCCGGCCGGCGACGATGCCATCGCACCGATCGCGCCTGCCAATCGGCCAATTACTCGCCGGCGCCGCTGCGCGCAGCGCCAGCTCGTCCGGATCCTGTCCGGCATGCCCCTTTGCCTCTGCCGGCCTTAACCGCCATCCCGCCGGCCAGTCCGCCGCGAGCGAGCCCGCGAATCGTGCAACTTTACTCTCAAGGGGAATCGCGCCGAAAGAGTCCAGATCGTGAACGGGGGTTGGGGCGGGAACGGACGATCTTACCGACGCGCCTCGGCGGTGCGGGGCTCCGGCGCTTGCTCATTAAGCGCCTGCGCATCGCGGATCATGTCTTCGACATTGATGCGGGACAGCGCCACGCCGAATTCGCGCTCGGCGCTGGCCATGGCCGGCAACACGACTCTTTGTACGAGTTCAGAGCCGCCGTGCAGCTCGTCGCCATCCTCGACCGTGCCGGCGGCACGCAGAATGTCATTGGCCGTCACGCGGCGACGGTCACGCGCGAGCTCATAACCGCCCCGCGGACCGCGAATGCCCTTCAAAATTCCGCAGCGAACCAGCGCTTGCAACACCGGTTCCAAATGCCGGGGTGGCAATCCGTGGCGCGCAGCAAGGGTCTTTGCTGAGATCGGCTGTCCATGGTCCTGCATCGCCACGTCAATGACTGCAGCGACGGCGAGGACTGCTTTACGCGGCAATAGGGGCATGGAACGGAGGAAACGTTATTTGATGCGAATTGGTTCGATGCTCCCGGTAATAATGTCGCGATCTTGATCGTCGCACCGCCAACTTTTATTCAGTCTGCTTCGCCGGGCGGTTCGCTGTTGCCATGCCGGTCGAGCCGAAACCGCCGGCTTCGCGCCCAGTCGCGTCCAAGCTGGTCGATTCGACGATTTTGGCCTGCTGTATGGGGGCAACGACCATCTGGGCGATGCGAGTTCCACGCCGGATTTCGAAACTCTCGGCGCCGAGATTTACAAGAATGACCTGTATTTCTCCCCGATAATCGGCGTCGACGGTTCCCGGCGAGTTCAAGACCGTAACCCCGTGGCGAATTGCAATCCCTGACCGTGGCCGGATCTGACCCTCATGTCCGCGCGGTAAAGCCACGGCGATGCCGGTCGGAATAATGACACGCCCGCCCGGCGCGATCGTGACCGGGGCATCGGCGGGCACCGCGGCCAGCAGATCGAGTCCGGCAGCGTGCGCGCTTTGATAGGCCGGCAGCGGCAGGTCGGCAGCATGCGGCAAACGGACAACGCGAAGCTCAGCGCTCACCGTTCGGCTCCGTCGAGCGCGGCGGCAATCCGTTCGACCAGCAGGTGGGCGACCCGATCTTTCGCTTGCGGCGGCCACGATTCCACGCCGCTCGCAGTGACCAGATGAACGGTATTCGAGTCACCGCCCATAATTCCGCTCTCCGGTGAAACGTCATTTGCGACGATCCAGTCGCAGCCTTTCTGCGTCAGCTTTGCCCGCGCATTGACGACCACATCATCGGTTTCCGCGGCAAAGCCGATAACAAGGCGAGGGCGCGCGGTTTTGCGATGCGCGATGCTGGCGAGGATATCGGGGTTCTCCATTAACTTAAGCGTTGGCGTCCCGCCTGTCCGTTTCTTGATCTTGCTCGCGCTTGGGCTCTCGGCGCGCCAGTCGGCCACGGCGGCAGCAAATATTGCAACGTCCGTAGGCAGAGTTTTTTCGACGGCTTCGAACATCTGCCGCGCAGTCTCCACTCTGACGACGGTCACTCCGGGCGGATCAGGCAAATTGACCGGACCGCTGACCAAGATCACTTCGCCACCGGCTGCGGCCGCCGCCCCGGCAATGGCATGGCCCTGTTTGCCGGACGAACGGTTGGCGATGAAACGCACCGGGTCTATCGGTTCATGCGTTGGCCCCGAGGTTACGACAATGCGTTTGCCGGCGAGCGTGGCGCCTCGTCGCAAAAGGCCCTCGACAGCAGCGACGATCTCCAGCGGCTCGGCCATCCGTCCTAATCCGGCTTCGCCGCGCTCGGCCATCTCGCCGAAATTCGGGCCGACGACGCCAACGCCATCGGCGGCAAGCTGCGCCAGATTGCGAGCGGTTGCTTTTGCCACCCACATTTGCGGATTCATCGCCGGTGCGATCAGGATCGGCTTATCGGTCGCCAGCAGGACGGCAGTAGCAAGATCGTCGGCGTGACCTCCAGCCATTTTTGCCAGCAGGTCGGCGGTTGCTGGCGCGACAACGATAAGATCGGCCTCGCGGGCGAGACGGATATGGCCGACGTCGAATTCACTCTGTGGATCGAACAGTTCGGTGAATGGCTGCGATCCGCTAAGGGCGCCGACGGCGAGCTGCGTGACAAAATGCCGTGCGGCCGCAGTGAGGATGCAGCGCAGACGCGCGCCGCGCTCCTGCAAACGCCGGATCAGATCGAGCGACTTATAGGCGGCAATGCCGCCGCCGATGATCAGCACGATGCGTGGGCCGCTTTCGGCAGCGGAACTGGGGGCCTGGGCTTTCGGGTGTGCCGCAGGTGCGAACCGTTCGCCAGCGCTGCGGTCAGCCTGTGCTGCCGCCTCACGGAGGATCACCCGCACCTCATCCTCCATGGAGCGGCCGTGGCGGGCAGCGCGCAGGCGGAGCAAGGTTTTGAGCTTGTCGTCGAGCTGGCGGACGGTCAGGCTGGCCAAGGTCGTTTTCCCTGCATCCACCGGATCTTACTGCGCCGGTGATTGCATTGCAATCGATGCAATCACCGGCGAAATACGAGCCATAAAAGCAGGGCCGCAATGATCCATAGCGCCGCGATCATCCAGCGGCCACGACGGGCTTCGGTCTTGTCGAGTTCGGCGATGGTCTGCGGCGACAGCACGAGCCCATCGCGGGTGATTTCATCAAGCTGGTCAAGGACGCGGGCGCCGCGGGTCAATAGACCCGGGACGTTGCCAACGAACCGTCCGACCTCGGCGGCGCCGAGCGCGGCACCTTCAAGCTTACCCGCGGCGCCGAGATGGCGCTCCATCCATTCGCGTACGACCGGGTCCGCCGTGCGCCACATGTCGAGCTTTGGATCGAGACTGCGGGCCACGCCTTCGACCACCACCATTGTTTTTTGCAGCAACAGGAGTTCCGGCCGCGTGCGCATATCGAATAGCCCGGTGACCTCGAACAGCAGCGCCAGAAGCCGCGCCATCGAAATATCTTCGGCAGTGCGATTGTGAATGGGCTCGCCGATGGCGCGGATCGCCTGCGCGAAGTCTTCGATCGAATAGCGCGGCGGCACGTAGCCTGCTTCGAAATGAACTTCCGCCGTGCGGTAATAATCGCGGATGATGAAGCCATGCAGGATTTCGGCGAGGAATAGCCTTTCCTTCACGCCAAGCCGCCCCATGATCCCGAAGTCAACCGCGATCAGCCGGGCCTCGTCATCGACGAAGAGGTTTCCGGGATGCATGTCGGCATGAAAGAAGCCATCGCGGAGCGCATGCCGGAGGAAGGTCTGAATGAGGGCCTTAGCGAGCTGAGGTAAGTCGAAGCCTTTGGCTTGCAGCCGCGCCCGATCCGACAACGGCGTGGCGTCGATCCATTCCAGCGTCAGCACTTCCTTGCTGGTGCGGTCCCAATCGACTGCGGGGACGCGGAAATCGGGATCGTCCTTGGTGTTCTCCGCCATCTCCGAAAGCGCTGCCGCTTCCAGGCGAAAATCCATCTCGACCATCACTGTGCGGCGCAACGTATCGACGACTTCGACCATGCGCAGCCGCCGTGCTTCGGCCGAAACATTTTCGGCATGGGTGGCAGCGAAGGTGAATGCGGCCAAATCGGCGTGAAATCGCCGCTCAACGCCGGGCCGCAAAATCTTTACCGCGACCGGCCGCTGCCCGTTCGTGGTTGCAACGCTTGCCCGGTGGACCTGGGCGATCGAGGCGGCGGCAACCGGCGGACCGAAGCTTGCGAAAAGCGCATTAACCGGCTTGCCGAATGAGGCGGCAACCGCCGCTTCCGCTTCGGCTTGGCCGAACGGCGGCATGTGATCCTGCAAACTCTCGAGGTCACGCGCCAGCGCGGCGCCGACGACGTCAGGCCGGGTGGCGAGAAATTGCCCCAATTTGACGTAACTCGGCCCGAGCTGAGTTAGGGCCGCCGACAGCCGGGTCTCGGCCGGGCCGGTCGTGCGCCGCTCCAATAGCCGCGCCATCCGCAACAGCGGCCGAGCGCCGACGGGCGTCATCATTGGATCGATCACGCCGAACACGCCCTCGCGGGCGAACACGAAGCCGGCGCGGCTGAGCCGTACAAGGTGCGCAGGAGCTGAGATCACAAACGCCAGCCGGAATGGAGCCTAACGATGCCGCCGCTCATGGCTTGGAACGACACCCGGGCAAAACCTGCCGCGCGCAACATGGCGGCGAACGCCTGCGGCTTGGGGAAGCGGCGGATGGATTCGACTAGATAGCTGTAGGATTCAGCGTCGCCCGCCACCATGCGGCCGAGCGCCGGAATGACATTGAACGAATAGAAATCGTAAAGCCGATCGAGCGCGGGAACGTCGACGGACGAGAATTCCAGGCAGACAAATCTGCCGCCGATTTTGAGCACCCGATAAGCTTCGGCGAGCGCGCATTCGATGCGCGGCACGTTGCGGATGCCGAATGCGATAGTCGCGGCATCGAAACTGCGCTCGGCGAATGGCAGCGCCTCGGCATTGGCCTCGGTGAAGGTGACCATTTGCTCGCCGCCGCGCAGTATCGCTCGCTCGCGGCCGACTGCGAGCATGTCTGGATTGATATCGCAGACCGTGACCCGCGTCTGCGCGCCGCCAGCATCGATAATTCGAAACGCGATGTCGCCGGTGCCGCCGGCAATGTCGATAACCGAAAACGGCAGCCGTTTCGGCGGATTGACCGCCGTCACCAGCGCATTCTTCCAGGCGCGATGCAGCCCGAATGACATCAGGTCGTTCATCAGGTCGTAGCGGCGCGCCACGCTATGAAACACGTCGTCGACCAGCGCCTGCTTCGCCTGAAGCGGCACCTGCCTGGAGCCGAAATGCGCCGTTTCCGCCATCGCTCTGCTGCCTTGATCCTCAACCATAGCGCGGCCCGCTTAGGCAGGCTATGTCTTTGAAATTAACCACCTTGCGACGCCGCCCCGTTGAGCAATGCCTGAACTTCCGGAAGTGGAAACGGTCCGCCGCGGCCTTGAACAGGCGATGGCGGGCGAACGCATCACGCGGGTCGAGGTTCGCCGCGGCGATCTGCGTTGGCCGCTGGCAAAAGATTTCGCGCACCGCCTGGAAGGCAAGCTGGTGACCGGGCTCGGCCGGCGCGCCAAATATCTCCTGGTCGATCTTTCCTCCGGCGACGTGTTGCTCATGCACCTCGGCATGTCGGGCTCGTTTCACGTTTTTCTCGGCAAGGACAAACATCTCGGCCGCTATTATCGCGAGCGCGCCAATCACGTCGCGCATGATCATATCGTGTTTCACCTGGCATCCGGCGCCACCGTGACTTTCAACGACCCGCGCCGCTTTGGCTCAATGAAACTTATTCCCCGCGCGCAGCTAGATGCTGAGCCGCTGTTGCGCGGGCTCGGCCCGGAGCCGCTCGGCAACGCGTTCGATGCCGCCATGCTGGCGCGCGCCTGCCGTGGCAAAAAGACCAGCCTCAAAGCCGCGCTACTCGACCAGCGGGTTGTCGCCGGCCTCGGCAATATTTACGTCTGCGAGACGCTGTATCGTGCGCATTTGTCACCAAAGCGCTTGGCGTCAACGATCGCCGACCGTAAAGGCGCGCCGAACGAACGCGCCGATCGGCTGGTTGACGGCATCAAGGCGGTGCTGAGCCAGGCGATCAAAGATGGCGGCTCGTCGCTGCGCGACCACCGGCTCACCGACGGCGAGCTCGGCATGTTTCAACATCATTTCCGCGTCTACGATCGCGCCGGCGAGCCGTGCCGGACCGCCGGTTGCGGCGGCACGATCAAGCGTATCGTCCAGAGCGGCCGCTCGACCTTCTATTGTCCGATATGTCAGAAATGAGTTTTACGAGGAATCCATGAGCGAAAACATCATTGTCGAGAGCCGCGGCCGCGTCGGCCTGATTCGACTTAATCGTCCGCAAGCCCTCAATGCGCTCAACAGCGCGGTCATCCGCGAACTCGCTCAGGCGATCGACACCTTCGAGGCGGACGACAAAATCGGCTGCATGGTAATCACCGGCTCGGACAAAGCATTTGCGGCTGGCGCCGACATCAAGGAATTGGCGGGCAAGACGTTTACCGAGGCCTTCCTGAGCGACTTCTTGGCGACGTGGCACCGCGTGGCCGACGCCCGCAAGCCGGTCATTGCCGCGGTCGCCGGCTTTGCGCTGGGCGGCGGCTGCGAGCTTGCGATGCAATGCGATCTGATCATCGCCGCGGACAACGCCAAGTTCGGTCAGCCGGAAATCAAGCTTGGCATCATTCCCGGCATCGGCGGCACGCAGCGGCTTACGCACGCGGTCGGCAAGGCCAAGTCGATGGATCTCATCCTGACCGGGCGCATGATGGACGCCGAGGAAGCCGAACGCGCCGGTCTGGTCGCACGCATCGTGCCGCTGCAAAGCCTGCTCGAGGAAGCCATCAAAGTCGCCGAGACCATCGCTTCGATGTCCTTGCCATCGGTCCTGGCGGCGAAGGAGGCAGTCAATCGCGCCTTGGAGACTTCGCTGGCCGAGGGCGTCCGCTTCGAGCGGCGGGTGTTTCATTCGCTGTTCGCAACGCGCGACCAGAAGGAGGGCATGGCGGCCTTCATCGAGAAGCGGCCGCCCAAGTTCGAAAACAAATAATCAAGAAAAAGCGATCGGCCACCATTGCAATCCGATCTCCGCCGTCAACTGACAGGGAAACAAACATGCCGGACAACATTCGTTTCTCCAATCCAGACACGATCGCGAAGCCGCCGGGCTACAGCCACGTCGTCGAGGTGACCGGACCAGGGCGCTTAGTCTATTTTGCCGGCCAGCTCGGCATGGATAGATCGGGCAAGATGGGCGCCAATGCCCGCGAACAGATCGAGCTGGCGTTCGAGAATCTCGAAGCGGCTCTCGCCTCGGTTGGCGCCGGGTTCGAGCATCTCGTCAAAATCAACAATTACGTCGTCGATATCGGCGTCAATATCGCGTTATTCCGTGAGATAAGGGACAGATACGTCAACACGGCGGCGCCGCCGGCGAGCACCACAATCGGCGTGCCTGAGCTGGCGCGTCCGGGCGCTTTGTTCGAGATTGAGGCCATTGCGATATTGCCGCCCAGATGAGGGATTGGTTCCGGGCGCGCGGACGCCAATCGCGCTTACGCTCGGCGTCGAGTCGCCGAGCTGCGACGACCGCCCTATATTGGCCGCATGCTGAGCGACGACGAGCTTGAACGTTACGCGCGCCACATCGTTCTGCGCGAGGTCGGCGGCCCGGGTCAGGCGGCACTCCGCCGCGCGCGCGTTCTGGTCATTGGCGCCGGGGGCCTCGGCGCGCCAGTGCTGCTTTATCTTGCTGCCGCCGGCGTCGGCACGCTGGGCGTCGTCGATCACGATGTCGTCACGCTGTCGAACCTGCAGCGGCAGGTAATCCACACCACGCCGGACATCGGCACGCCGAAGGTGGAGAGCGCTGCGGCGACGATCCAGCGGCTCAATCCGAACGTCACCGTAACGCCGCACAATGTACGTCTAGCCGCCGACAACGCGCTGGCGCTGATCGGCGGCTATGACATTGTCGCCGACGGTTCGGACAATTTCGCCACGCGCTACCTCGTCTCGGACGCCTGTTACTTCGCAAAAAAGCCGCTGATCACGGCCGCGCTCGGGACGTTTGATGGCACGCTCACCACGATCCGCGCTTTCGAAGGCGGCGCCGACGGCAAACCCAATCCAAGCTACCGCTGTCTGTTTCCGGAGCCGCCGCCGCCCGGCAGCGTCCCGGCCTGCGCCGAAGCGGGTGTGCTCGGCGCGCTTGCCGGCGTGCTGGGATCGATGATGGCGCTTGAAGTGATCAGGGAGATTGTCGGTTTCGGCGAAGGCTTAGTCGGCCGGCTTGTGATGGTCGATGCGCGTGCCATGCGGTTCGAGACGCTGCGCTATAGCTGGGATCCAGGCAATCCGCTCAACGGCGCGCAAGCGAAAATGCGCGATCTTTCGGCGCATCACTAGAGCGGGATGAGATTTCGTCAAATCTGCGCTCACCGCGCTTGGCCGTGATAGGCGCTGTTCGGCCGCATATCGGTGGCCGAAGCGACGCGATTGGTCATGTTGAAAAAGCCGGCAACCGCGGCGATGTCCCAGATGTCGCGTTCGGAAAATCCGGCGCGGCGCAAACGCGTGCGATCCTCCTCCTCCTCGACCAGCCAGGGCTCGGCTGTCAGCTTGACGGCGAAATCGAGCATCGCGCGTTCGCGTTTGGACAGCCGCGCGGCGCGGTAGTTCATCACCAGCAATTCGCCGAGCGGTGGGTCTTCTGACAGTTGCCGCACGGCGGCGCCATGCGCGACCAGACAATAATAGCAGCGGTTCTGCGCCGATACCGCGACCGCAATCATCTCGCGTTCGAGCTTGCTCAAACCGGAAGGCGCCAGCATCAAATCGTTGTACATGGCGACGAAGGCGGAGAGCTTCGCCATGTCGAAGGCATAGGCCTTGAGCACGTTGGGCACGAAGCCCAGCTTTTCCTCGCACTTGGCGAAATAGGCTGCCATCTCCGGTGACAACGCTGCCGCTCGAAGCTTGAGCGCTGTAATCTTGTCGTCGTCGCCTGCTGCTGCCGGTCGGCGCCGCTGCCGTACTGTAGAGGTTGGTTTGTTGGTTCGTTTAAGCATGGCGTTCTCTTGCTACGTGTGCTGCCGCTTGGCGAGGGTCCCGCACAATAACGATTAATCTGCCTCTGATGTGTGCGGGTAGCAGATTGCCGTCACGAAAGACTATTATTGTGCATCGTAGGCAGAGGAAACATGAACCTTCAAGATAATCACCGCGATAGCGATGTCGGCGGCGGATTGGCGCTTATCGACGCGGCCTCGAGCCTGCTCGCGAGGCGGAAGTCCGACGTGCCGCAGGGTTTCATCGGCAAATTGCTCGCACTCGCAACGCCGGAGGATGTGCAGCGCTGCGACGCCGAGGAACTGGCAAGCATCGCCGAGCGATCATGGTCGTTTCTTGCCGAACGACGCCCCGGAACTCCAAAAATACGATTCGAGCCGCTTTCGGGCAGACGCGGCCTATCGGCTCTCGAGATCGTCAATGACGATATGCCGTTCCTGGTGGATTCCGTCGTCGGCGAACTCAACAGCCGCGGCCTTGAGATCCGCTTGTTTGTGCATCCGGTATTTGTGGTGGAGCGCGACGCCGCAGGCCGGCTCGTCGGCTTCGAACAGGAACATGCTGTCGGCGCTCGGCGTGAAAGCTTCATCCACTTCCACGTTGAGGGGATCGATGACGCAGATCAGCGCGCCGAAATCGTGCACCGGCTTGAGGCCATCCTCGCCGAGGTTCGCAGCAGCGTGCAAGACTGGCAGGCGATGCTTGCTCGGGTGCGCGACGTCATCGCCGAGTTGCAGACGAAACCGCCGCCGCTTGCAGCCGAGGAGATTGCCGAGGCCATTGAGTTTCTCAAATGGATCGCCGGCGACGATTTCACTTTTCTCGGCGCTCGCGATTACGTTTTCACCAAGCAGGATATTCTCGCGCCGGTATTTGAGACCGGGCTCGGCCTGCTTCGCTCGCCCGACCTGCCGTCGTTGCAGCGCTGGAATGAGCCGCTGACTGTAAGCCCGGATATTCGCGCGTTTCTTGAGCAGCCGACCCTTCTCGTCGTGACCAAATCGAGCACGCGTTCGCGCGTGCATCGGCGCGTACACCTCGACTATATCGGCGTGAAGCGGTTCGATGGCGCCGGCAAGCTCGTTGGCGAACACCGTTTCTGCGGCCTTTTCACCTCAACCGCCTACACCCAGTCGGCCCGGACAATTCCTTACCTGCGGCGCAAGACCGACGACATCATTCGCCGTGCCGGGTTCGATCCGGCCAGCCATTCCGGCAAAGCGCTGGTCAATGTGCTCGAGACCTATCCCCGGGACGACTTGTTTCAGATCGACGAGGATTCCCTCTATCGACTCGCACTTGACATCCTTCATCTTGACGAGCGGCCACGCGTACGGGTGCTGCCGCGACGCGACCTGTTCGACCGCTATGTATCGTTGCTGGTTTACATTCCGCGCGATCGCTTCAGCGGGCAAGTCAGAGCGGCCATCGGCAAGTATTTGGTCGCGGCCTTCAAGGGCCGATTGAGCGGCTATTACCCGTTCTTTCCCGAGAGTCCGCTGGTGCGCGTTCAATACATCGTCGCGCGCGCCGATGAGGCATTGGCAAATCCCGACCGCGAAGCGCTTGATCGCGGCGTCGAAGCGATCGTTCGAAGCTGGACCGAGGCGCTGCGCGACGCGCTTGCTGGCGCTGCCGATTACGATCTTACGCGCGCGCTGTTCGGGCGCTATCGCGACGCTTTTCCGATCGACTACCGCGAAGTCTATCACCCGGCGATCGCTGTGGCCGATATCCGCGGATTGGAAAATCTCACCGCGCAGCGGCCGCTGAACGTTGCGTTCTATCGTCCGCAGGGCGCGGCGCCGGCGCGTCTCGGTTTGAAAGTGTTCAGTCAGAGCCGTCCGATTTCCTTGTCGGAGCGGGTGCCGGTCCTCGAAAACATGGGTTTCCGCGTCGTGGATGAGCGCACCTATCACATCCAGCCGGCGGACGCGGCGGAAGTCTGGTTCCACGACATGGAGCTTGAAAGCGCGTCCGGACAGCCGATCGATCTCTTGGCGTCTGAAAGCCGGCTTCAGGCCTGTTTCCTCGTCGTCATGGGCCAGGCCGCCGAGAGCGATGGCTATAACGCATTGGTGCTCGCGGCGGGGCTGGGCTGGCGGGAGGTCGCCCTGATCCGGACGATTTCGCGCTTCCTGCGGCAAATCCGCATTGCTTACTCGCAGGACTACATGTGGACGACGCTGCGCAACCACGCGGCCGTCGCCGCGCAAATTGTCCAGTTGTTTCGCACGCGGTTTGATCCGCGTCTGCCTTTATCGGCGGAAGAACGCGTCAAGCGCGAAAGCGAAATTTTGTCCGCGATCGAAACCGCGTTGCAAACGATCGAGAGCCTCGATGAAGATCGCATCATTCGCCACTTCGTGAATGCGGTCACCGCGGCGGTGCGGACGAATTATTACCAGCTTGGCCGCGACGGCCGCGTCAAGGAAATCATTGCGATTAAGTTTGCCAGCCGAAAGCTCGACGCCGTCCCAGCGCCGCGTCCGCTTTATGAGGTGTTTCTTTATTCGCCGCGGCTCGAGGCGGTGCATCTGCGCTTCGGCAAAGTGGCGCGCGGCGGAATACGCTGGTCGGACCGGCCGCAGGATTTCCGCACCGAAGTTCTGGGCCTGGTAAAAGCGCAGAACGTCAAGAACGCAGTAATCGTGCCGGTAGGCGCTAAGGGCGGCTTTGTTGCAAAGCGCTTGCCTGCTGGCGGCTCGCGCGAGCCCGTCCAGGCCGAGGGCGTCGCGACCTATAGGTCGTTCATTTCAACGCTGCTCGATATCACCGACAATATCGGGATCGGAACCGCCGGCGTGATCCCGCCGGTGGATGTCGTTCGCTACGATGGCGACGATCCATACCTCGTGGTCGCCGCGGACAAGGGCACCGCCACATTCTCCGATATTGCCAACGAACTGGCGATTGCCCATGATTTCTGGCTCGGCGATGCCTTCGCCTCAGGCGGCTCGGCCGGTTACGACCACAAGAAGATCGGCATAACCGCGCGGGGCGCGTGGGAGGCGGTGAAACGGCATTTCCGCGAAATGGATATCGACGTCGCGACGACGCCAATCACCGTGGTCGGCGTTGGCGACATGTCCGGCGACGTGTTCGGTAACGGCATATTGCGCGAGAAGACGATTAAGCTGGTTGCTGCGTTCGATCACCGCGACATCTTCATCGATCCTGATCCCGACCCGGTGCGGAGTTTTGCGGAGCGCAAGCGACTGTTCGATCTGCCGCGTTCAAGCTGGCAGGATTTCGACGGGTCGATCATTTCCAAGGGCGGCGGCGTGTTCTCGCGCGCCGCTAAAGACGTCAAGCTCGCACCGCAAGTGCAACGATTGTTCGGCATCGGTGAGCATGTCACGCCGAACGATCTTGTTCGCGCCATCCTCAAAGCGCGGGTTGATCTGATCTTCTTTGGCGGCATTGGCACCTATGTTCGCGCTTCGGACGAGGCGGACGAGGCGGCGGG
>CATPBC010000432.1 GCA_955652195.1 uncultured Xanthobacteraceae bacterium
GCGCGTTCGTTGTCCCGGCAGCGCCTTGCATAGCTTAGCCCCGGTACAAACACCGCAAACCGGATGGTATTTCTCTGCTCGGCGCACCGGAGCCATGTGCTCACCCATGCGCAATGCGGCCCAGCCGCCGTTGCGTGGACCCCTAAGTTCGTTCATGTTCGCGCGATGACCGGCCAAAATGCCATGCGCAGCGATATCCGGCACAAGCCGATCGCGGCGGCGGTCGGTGAGCAGGCACCACTGAAGCTCGAACAGTTCCTGCCCTATCAACTTAATGTCGTGGCGACTCTGGTCTCCCAGGCGCTGTCGCGTGTTTACGCCCGTCGCTATCGAATCGGGATACCGGAATGGCGCGTGCTGGTCACACTGGGCCAGTTCGGCGTGATGACGGGAAAAGCGATTGGCGCGCACACGCACATGCACAAGACCAAGGTGTCGCGCTCGGTAGCGCTCCTGGAAAAGCGCAAGCTCATAGCGCGGCGCATCAACCGTGTCGACATGCACGAATCTTTTCTTTCTCTGACCGCGGCGGGACGCGCGACCTATGAGGAACTTGCGCCTGACGCGCTTGATTTCGCCCGTCGGCTAACGGACATTCTGACGCCTAACGACCGCGAGGCATTCCATCGCGCCTTGCAACAGATTACTGCACGGTCGGCGGAGCTCGTTGCCGAGGCCATCAAGCAGGACGCCGCCGGCATGGGGGAAATGTGAAGCTCTATTCCTATTTCCGCTCTTCCGCCGCCTATCGTGTGCGCATCGCTCTCAATCTCAAAGGCATCAGCTATGAGACGGTGCCGGTTCATCTGGTCAAAGACGGCGGCCACAACAAGCTGCCGGAGTTTCGCGCCGTCAATCCGCAGATGCGCGTGCCCGTTCTGGTCACCCCGCGCGGCGACACTCTAATCCAGTCGCTCGCTATCATCGAATATCTGGATGAAACGCACCCACAGCCTCCGCTATTACCGCAGGACCCGATCGCGCGCGCCCGCGTGCGCGCGCTCGCCGAGCTCATCGCTTGCGATATTCATCCGCTGAACAATACCGGGCCGCTCCGCTATCTGAAGAACAACATGAGCCAGGAGCAAAGCGCGATCGACGCTTGGTATCATCATTGGATCATCGCCGGCTTCGAAGCACTGGAACAGCTGATCACGCCTGGCCCCTATGCCTGCGGGCGCGAAGCGACCCTCGCCGACATTTGCGTCGTGCCGCAGGTTAATAATGCACGACGGCTGAAAGTGCCGCTGGAGCGGTTTCCAAAGATCGTCGGCGTCGACCGCGCCTGCTTGGCGCTTCCCGCCTTCGACCGCGCCCGCCCCGAAAATCAGCCGGATGCCGAATGAGGCGGGAAAGCATCCACACTTTGGTCACCATTGCGGCGCTTGATCCGCCGCTTCGCGCAACGGGACTGGGGCAATTATGATCGAGCGCGTGCGCGGATCCACTCACTACGTTTTGCAATTCGGCTTAAAAGTTCATTGGCGGGCGGCCTTGCTTGCCGCGGTGACCGCATTGATTCCGGTGACGGCAAGCGCGCAGACCATTTCCGCGCCGCAAGGATTCCCAGCACCGCCGCGCCAGCCAATATCGAATTCGCCGCTGCCCAATCAACCGGCCTCGAATCCGATTTGCGTGCGCCTTGAAAGCCAGCTTGCCGGATTGAACCAAGGCGCCGGCGATCCAGCGCGCGCCGATCAGATAAGACGTACCGAAGACGCCATCGCCAAACAGCAAGCCGATCTCGACCGCACCGTCGGACAAGCGCACAAAACCGGCTGCGCCGGGCAGGGATTTTTTGCATTGTTCTCGGCGCTATCGCCACAGTGCGGACCGATCACCTCGCAGATCCAGCAGATGCGCGGCAATCTCGACCGGATGATCAGTGATCTTGAACAGCTCAAAAACGGCAATACCGGTCAGGAAGGACAACGCCGCGCGCTGATCGGACAATTGGCGCAAAACAATTGCGGCGCGCAATATACTGCTGCCGCCAATTCATGGGGCGGACCGCAAGGCTTTTTCGACGCGCTGTTCGGCGGTGGCACGATCGTCAATCCCAGTGGCGATGGCGCGCCCTCCGGCACCTATCACACGGTCTGCGTACGCGCGTGCGACGGGTTTTATTTCCCGATTTCGTATTCGACAGTACCGAGCCGTTTCGGCGACGACGCCCGTTCTTGTCAGCGATTATGTCCGGCCGCCGAAGCGGAATTGTACTCCTTCCGCAATCCCGGCGAGAACATGGAGCAGGCAGTCTCGGTCGGCGGGCAGCCCTACACGGCGCTGCCGAACGCCTTCCGTTACCGTAAGGAGATTACCGCCGGCTGTTCATGCCGGAGGCCCGGCCAGAGCTGGGCTGAGGCGCTCAAGAACGCCGACGATTCAAGCACGCTCGAGAGCGGCGACATCGTCGTGACCGACCAGAATGCCAAAGCGCTGTCGCAACCGAAACCGCCGGGTAAGCCGACCACATCGGGCGCTGCGGCACAGCCCGGCACAGGCGCCAATCCGCCGGCGGCAGCGGCAACGCCAAGCGCAGCCAATGATGCCGGCAAGCGGACCGTACGCACCGTCGGCCCGCCATTCCTGTCTTCGCCATCGTCCTCGCAGACCTCGTCGCCGTCGCGCTGAGCGCCTGAAGGACTTAGCGGATTTTCTTAGAAATCCGATGCGCCGGCTTTGGCCATGGCTGCAGTTTTGCTGATCGTCTGGTCGGGCTGCGGCACCGGCGTACCCGGATCGTGGAACCGATTGACGATCGGATAGCGCCGGTCGCGACCGAAATTCTTCAGCGTCACTTTCACGCCGGGCGCCGCCTGCCGGCGCTTGTATTCGGCAAGGTAGAGCATGCGCTCAACCTTCGTCACAACCTCGCGGTCGAATCCCGCGGCGATGATGCTGGCGGTGGGTTCCTCGCGCTCGATCAGCGGCTCGAGAATGTGATCGAGCACCTCGTACGGCGGCAGCGTGTCCTGATCAGTCTGATTTTCTCGAAGCTCCGCGCTCGGCGCGCGCGTCAGCACATTTTGCGGGATCACTTCGCCGGCGGAACCCTTGGCATCGGCCGGTTTCCACAGGTTGCGCAGCCGCGCCAAACGATAGACTTCGGTCTTGTAGAGATCTTTGATCGGATTGAATCCGCCGTTCATGTCACCGTACAGCGTCGCGTAACCGACCGACATTTCCGACTTATTGCCAGTGGTCACGACCATCAAGCTGAACTTGTTCGAGACTGCCATCAAAATCGTACCGCGGGCGCGCGCCTGGAGATTTTCTTCAGTCACGTCGCGCGGCGCGCCGGCAAAGACTCCGGTGAGCGCCGCTTCGAGCCCGCGCACGGCACTTTCGATCGGAACGATATCGTAGCGGACGCCAAGCGTTCGCGCGATCGCAGCGGCATCGTCGAGCGATTCCTGCGATGTATAGCGAAACGGCAGCATCAGGCAGCGTACGCGCTCGTGGCCTAGCGCATCGGTCGCCATGGCCGCGCACAACGCCGAATCGACTCCGCCGGAGAGGCCGATAACGACTCCCTTGAACCGATTCTTCTCGACATAATCGCGCAGCCCTAGCATGCAGGCGGCGTAATCGGCCTCGTCGGGATCATCAGCACGCGCAATCGGTCCTTGCGTACAGCGCCAGCCGCCGCCGCTGCGAGACCAATGCGTCGTTAAAATGGTTTCCCGGAAAGCCGGCAATTGGAACGCGATCGAGCGGTCGGCATTGAGCGCAAACGATGCACCATCGAAGACCAATTCGTCCTGGCCGCCAATTTGATTGACATAGATCAACGGCAGCCCGGATTGCGCAACGCACTGCACGCTGACATTGAGCCGTGTCTCAGCCTTGTCGCGCCAGTATGGTGAGCCATTCGGCACGATGAGCAACTCGGCGCCGGTCTCGCTCAGACATTCGACGACATTCTCGTAGTCGCCCCATTCGGTCCAGGTATCCTCGCAGACCGGCAGGCCAAGCCGGACGCCGCGATAACTCACCGGTCCCGGCAGTGGACCGGAAGCAAAAACGCGCTTCTCATCGAACACGCCGTAATTCGGCAAGTTGACCTTGAAGCGGATCGCCTCGATCTTGCCGCCGGCGAGCAGCGCATAGGCATTATAGAGCTTGCCATCTTCGACCCAGGGCGTGCCGACAAGCACGGCGGGTCCGTTATCGGCGGTGTCGCGCGCCAGCGCCTCGATTGCACAGCGGCAGGCGGCCTGGAATGCCGGCTTGAGCACCAGATCTTCCGGCGGATAGCCGGCGATGAACAGTTCCGAAAAGGCGATCACGTCGGCGCCGTCTCGCACCGCCTGCATGCGCGCCTTGCGCGCACATTCCAGGTTGCCGGAAATGTCTCCCACCGTGGGATTAAGCTGCGCCACGGCAATGGCAAGACGATCGGCGGGACGCTCGTTCATGGCTAAGGTTTAACGCCGGAGGCTGCCGTCCGGCAACGGGGCGCCCAGCCCGCAATGCCGTTGCGCTGGGACGATAAAGCCGGCCTACAACGCAGCCACGGCCGGAAACGGCTTCGCCTTGGCTTGGCGCTCGGTTTTCAACAGATCGGCCAGCAGAAATGCCAGATCGAGCGACTGCTCGGCATTGAGCCGCGGATCGCAGACCGTGTGGTAGCGGTCGTTGAGATCCTCTTCGCTGATGGCCCGCGCGCCGCCGGTGCATTCGGTCACATTCTGGCCGGTCATCTCCAGATGCACGCCGCCGGCGATCGTGCCTTCGGCGGCATGAACTTGAAAGAACGTTCGCACTTCCTTGAGGATCTGATCGAACGGGCGCGTTTTGTAGCCGGTCACCGATGTGATGGTATTGCCGTGCATTGGATCGCACGACCAAACCACGTGGCGGCCTTCACGCTTCACCGCGCGCACCAAGGGCGGCAGCAGATCGGCAGCCTTCTCCGCGCCAACGCGGCAGATCAGCGTCAAGCGTCCCGGCTCGTTATCCGGATCGAGAATGTCGATGAGCCGTAACAGTTCATCCGCCTTCTGCGTCGGGCCGGTCTTCAGCCCGAGCGGGTTCTTGATGCCGCGGCAATACTCGACATGGGCATGATCTGCCTGGCGGGTGCGATCGCCGACCCACACCATGTGGCCCGACGTGCAGTACCAATCGCCGGTCGTGGAATCGACCCGCGTGAAAGCCTGCTCGTAGCCGAGCAGCAGCGCCTCGTGACTGGTGAAGAAATCGGTCGTTCGCAGTTCGGTGTGCAGGCTGGGATCGACGCCGCAGGCGCGCATGAATCCGAGCGCCTCGGTGATGTGGTTGGTGAGCTCCTGATAGCGTTTGGATTGCGGACTGTCCTTGACGAAGGACAGCATCCATTGATGCGCGTTAGCCAGATTGGCGTAGCCGCCGGTGGCAAAGGCGCGCAGCAAGTTCAGCGTCGCGGCGGACTGGCGATAGGCCTCCAATTGCCGCCGCGGATCGGGCGTGCGTGTTTCGGCAGTGAAATCGGTGCCGTTGATGATATCGCCGCGATAGACCGGAAGCTCGACATTGCCGCGCTTCTCGGTCGGCGAGGTGCGCGGCTTGGCAAACTGGCCGGCAATGCGGCCGACCTTGACCACCGGCGAGGCGGCCGCATAGGTCAGCACCACCGCCATTTGCAGGAACAGACGGAAAAAATCGCGAATGTTGTTCGCGCCGTGCTCGGCGAAGCTTTCCGCGCAGTCGCCGCCTTGCAACAGGAAGGCGTCGCCCGCGGCAACCTGCGCCAGCGCCTTTTTCAGATTGCGCGCCTCCCCGGCAAAGACAAGCGGCGGGAAAGTCGCAAGCTGCGCTTCGACCTCGCCGAGCGCTTTGGCGTCGGGGTAATCCGGCATTTGCACGATCGGCTTGGCCCGCCAGGAATCCGGGCTCCATCGCGCCGCATTCAACCGCCTGGACATTAAACTATCTCCGTTTCCGCGCTCCCAAGGCGCCCAACAAAAGGCTCTCAATGGGGTGCGCGGCTCCAATCGCCCCGACTGCCGCCGCTGACTAGCACAACCTAGCAAGCTGGCGACCTAGCGACCGCGATCGGCGCCCTTATACACGGGCATGCCGAACCGCGACAGTACGCGACGACAGGCTGCGATTTAATTAACTATTCCGCAGCCACGCGCGCGTAGGTCGCCGACCTCTTCCGCATCGTCACCAGCTCCTCGGCGGCGGTCGGATGCAAGGCCATGGTCGCATCGAAGTCGGCCTTTTTTGCGCCCATCTTCACCGCGACGGCGGCGACTTGGGCGATTTCGGCCGCACCCTCGCCGACGACATGGCAACCGACGACGCGATCAGAGAGCCCATCGACCACGAGCTTCATCAAGACAGTCGTGTCGCGGCCGGACAGCGTTGCTTTGAGCGGCTTGAACATCGCCTTGTAGATGTCGGTTTGCGCAAGCCGCTCTCGCGCCTGCGCCTCGGTCAGCCCGACTGTGCCGATTTCGGGATCCGAGAACACCGCGGTCGGCACATTGGTGTGATCGACCTTGGTCGGCTTGCCGCCGAATACCGTATCGGCGAAGGCGTGGCCCTCGCGAATTGCCACCGGTGTCAAATTGATCCGGTTCGTGACGTCGCCGACGGCGTAGATGTTCGCCACCGTCGTACGCGAATATTCATCCACCGCGATGCCGCCGTTTTTCGCGATCTCGACGCCTGCGTCTTTGAGGCCCATTTTAGCGATATTCGGCGCGCGTCCGACCGCGAACATCACCCGGTCGGCCGGAATGTGATTGCCGCTCGACAGCCGCACCAAGAAATGCCCGCCGGCATTCTCGACGGCCGCGACTTTGCAGCCCGTGAGCACGCGCATGCCGCGCGCCTCCATTTCCATGCGAACGTGGTGACGGACCTCGTCATCGAAACCGCGCAAAATATTTTCGCCGCGATAGATCAGCGTCACATGCGAGCCCAGCCCGGCAAAGATCCCGGCGAACTCCACGGCAATATAGCCGCCGCCCTGAATCAACACGCGCCGCGGGAAGTGGGGCAAATGGAACGCCTCGTTCGAAGAAATGACGTGCTCGATGCCTGGAATCGGATCGCCGTAGCTTGGCGTCGCGCCGGTTGCGACCAGGACATAGCCTGCGCGCACCCGCGGACCATCCGCCAGCTCGACGGTGTGAGCGTCGATGAGCGTGGCGCGGTTTTTGACCACTTTGACGCCGGCTTTCGCCAGCGTCGCGCCATAAGCGGCTTCGAGCCGAGCGATCTCGCGATCCTTGTTGGCGATCAGCGTCGTCCAGTCGAACGATGAATGCGGCACGGTCCAGCCGTAACCGGCAGCATCTTCGAATTCGGCATGAAACCGCGACGCATAGACCAGGAGCTTCTTGGGCACGCAGCCGCGAATGACGCAGGTGCCGCCGAGCCGATATTCCTCGGCAACCGTGACGCTGGCGCCATGCTCGGCGGCAATGCGCGCCGCGCGTACGCCGCCCGATCCGCCTCCAATGACGAAAAGATCGACGTCGCGCTCCGCCATGTTACAGATCGTGTCCGCGCTTTTTCATCTCGGCGCGCATTTTGTTGATGACGTCCTGAGAAAAATCGTCGGCCCAGGTGCCAGCCATGGCCATGCTCTCGTCCAGTGCCTTCGGCTCCTCGTCAATGACCTTCTGGCCAAGCGGCGA
>CATPBC010000433.1 GCA_955652195.1 uncultured Xanthobacteraceae bacterium
CTTTACAAGGAAATCACGGCATCGAGCCTGGTTAAGATCGATGTCGAAGGCAACATCGTCAGCAAGCCCGACACCGATTACGGCATCAATGTCTCCGGCTATGTGATCCACGGCGCCATCCACCAAGCGCGGCCGGACGTTGCTTGCGTGCTGCATACCCATACCCGCGCCGGCATGGCGGTGGCGGCGATGAAATGCGGCCTGCTGCCGTTGTCGCAGACCTCGATCCGCTTCGTCGGCCATATCGGCTATCACGAGTATGAAGGTCCGGCGGTCGAGATCGATGAGCGCGAACGGCTAGTGCGTGATCTCGGGCCGCACGACGCCATGATCATGCGCAACCATGGCCTCCTGACCTGCGGCGCGACCATCCAGCAGGCCTACAACACGATGTATCAGCTGGAAATGTCCTGCCGCTCGCAAGTCGACGCGATGGCCGCGCGCAGCGAACTGACCATGCCGGGCGAGAACGTGCTCGCGCACACCGCGCATCTTTATCAGCCCGGCACGCGGCGGCCTTACGGCGTGCTGGAATGGCCGGCCATGCTGCGGCTCCTCGCCGCGCACGAGAAGACTTCCGGCTATCCGCCATACTGGCAGTAGGCGCGGGGGCGGGCTGAAGGCTGCCCGCTGGAAAGCGAATATCAGCGCGCGGGCGATGGACGTTTACAAGTGACCGGCCGAACAAAAAACGAGGTCGTTACGCTCTAACTGATGTCCGTTATGCCGCCTAAATCAGACATGGTGCCTTCCAGGAAGGGCCAACACCAAACATAGCCAGCGTTGTGCAATTCCGCTGTATTTGATGAATTATTTGTTTGTTATGTGAGCCGAAAGTCGCGGTCGCGTTCAATGACGCTGGCTGTTAATAAGAACGCTGGCCGTTAATAAGACTTGGCTTTGCCACAAAAAAGAACCCCAAGCCAAACACGCTCAGGGCTCGCTCAGTGTTGCCTCGAAGTAGGCTCTCTGGCCGACGCGGTTGGGGTGTCGGGGGATGGGGTAACCGCCTCGGTCGGCCTAACAAATTTTAGATAGGCGGATTGCTCTGCATCCGCAAGCGTCTCACGCTTTAGTGTTGCCCACTTGATAGAGGCGAATTCTTCATACGAACCGACCATTAACCACTAATCCTAAAGCTACCTAAGCAGACATTGTGATTTGGATCACAGCGCGCAGCCTGTTCATACGATAGGCTCATAATTAAATGCGACGGGGGAGATCTATGGGGCAGTCCTTTTTTAACTTGGGAAGCTGCCATGATCGCGTACAAATTTGCGGCCGTCTTCGCGAGTACGATACTGGGTATCGCGGTCGCCGCTGCAGTGGCTCATCCTTCCGCCGTGACGCAAGACGGAAGGTTTCTCAAAGCTGCAAAATTCGATGTTTCGGGTCGCCAACCTGACGCGCAATGCCCGAAGATCGCGTGGCCATATGGCTGCGAGTGGCGTCCACCGCTGCGCTCACCAAACAAGCACTTTTTAGCGCGACAACGGAGTCATCATCGTCGCGTCACGTTGCTGTCATCTCACCTTTGATCCGCTGCACAGGCAGAAATCGAGAAAAAAATTCCAATTTATCTCGGTAGGGATCCGCGCCGCCGTCCGAACCCTCGAAAAACCAAGTAGGCCCAGAGGACGGCCATCAACCTATCGACGAACCAGCTTCCCAAAACATAGCGATGGGAATGCACAGACATTCAAGTTACTCCGCAGTGAGTAGGTATCCCGGGGCGTTTGTTGCAGCGCTTTGTGGTGCGGGTGACTACTGACATCGACTTCTCCCTGCGAGGACTCTCAATCGGTCTGCAAGAAGAGCCACTTGAAGTGGGTCGTCGAAGGGGTCCCCCCTTGGTGTGACCGATTTGGCAGATCAGGCATGAAGGCATTGCGGCAGTTTTTTGAACAGTAGCGCTGCTTGCTGAACCATCGCCGATGAGCGATTAGGCCAATACCGCGATTGCAATGAGGATTCGAGCATTTCATGACACTCTCCTCGCGTGACTGCACTATCTACAAGAGCAAATGCGACTTGTTATCCGACGCTCAGAAGACTGAATTACATTGCCGCAAATTCCATCACTTTTGCTTGAGCATTTAACTTGGCGTTGCTTAAGCGGGCGAGTCGAGTTCGAGAAATTCATTTTTTCACTCTAAAGAAAAAGGCCCGACCGGAGGGGCGGGCCTTTAAGTTAGATTGTCGTAACAAGTCACTCGCGCAGTCGAGACACACTTGATGGAATAAATCGCACTCTCCTTCGATACGCTGATCGGTGGCGTAGCACGAGGCTGCAGTCCGCCATGCCCCGAATAGAGGGCAACGGTCGTCAGGAGAAAGAACATGAAGAAGCTTTTCACCTCAGTTGCCCTTGCTGTAGCAGCGTTCTCTCTTATCGGCACGGCTCAGGCATTCGCTCAATCAGGCGCGACCAAAAAGGTTCGGCCCGTGGTCCATGCGCAATCGAACAAAAAAGGTTATGGCGCGTACGCGCTGATTCCCAATAACTACTACACGGTGCCGTCCAGTCTTGGTCCGGCAGACCGCTTCGGCGAGGCCTCGCAGCGATAAGAACCCTTTGGCCTGTCAGCACAGGTGCGGTGTTTGTGTCCGGAGTTCGATAACGAGTGGAGCCAGCGTCGGAGTACCTCGTTCACACACGAAGCTAAGTCAGAAATCGACCTGGAGGCGTTGGGCATCTTCACCGCACCCAACGGCAGTCGCGAAGTCGCGACATAGCCTTTCGCAACTAACGCTCCCGTCTTCGCAGTCTTCAGACGGAATCACCGTTTGATAAAAAGACCCGGCGTGTGTCGCCGGGTCTTCCCGGCGCATGCGGCCAACACAACAGCCATGGGATTAGCACACATGGCGATTAGCTGAGTGCTAAGCCCGAAAATTCACGGATGTTCAGGGCTGGAGATATTTCCGTTACGCCGCACAGGTTCGGAAGCCGGCGAATACGTCATTTCGATCGGGCGGAAAGAAATTCCGGAATGTCGGCCGGGCCAGCCGCGCGCTTGTCGCCCAGGCGCCGCCACGCAACACCTTTCGCGCGCCGAACCAGGGCTGCGAATAGTCGCTGTAGGGATCCGGAGAAAATCCTGGAAATGGCGTGAAGTCCGAGGCGGTCAATTCCCAGACATTGCCAACCATCTGCCGGCAACCAAAGGCGCTGTCGCCGCGCGGGCAGGCCGCGACATCCGCAGGGCCGTCGAAGGCAAAATCCAGATTCGCATGCTGGCGGCTCGGTGTGGCATCGCCCCAGGGCCATTGCCGTTTCACATCGGAAAGACGGCTGCCGTTCGCATTCGGCTCGCCGATCGCCGCCGCTTCCCATTCGGCCTCGGTGGGCAGCCGACGCTTGGCCCAGCGGCACCAAGCCTCCGCTTCGTACCAGTTGACGAAAACAACGGGAGCGTCCGGCGGCAGAACTTCAGTGCGGTCGTAACGCCGCCAGGTCCACACTCCGTCCGATTTCGGCTGCCAGTAAACCGGGCGCTCGGCGCGCTCGCGCCACGCCCAGCCGGCGGTGCTCCAGAATTCCCGCGCGCGATAACCGCCGGCCTCGACGAACGCCGCATATTCGCGATTGGTGACCGGCGCACGCGCGATGCGGAAGGCGTTCAGCTCGATCGGGTGCGCCCACTTCTCGTTGTCGAAGACGAATCCTTCGGCGCTGGTAGCGCCGAGCCGCCATGTTCCGCCGGGCACGCAAGCGTCGTCGCCCGCCAATCCGCCGGCGGGTAGCGGTTGGTCGCCGAGGCCGCGCGGTGGCGGATAAGCCAGCGTCTCGCGCATATAGGTCAAGGCTTCGACGTGCATATCCTCGTGGCGAATTGTCAGCTCGTAGAAATAGCGGGCGTGCTCCGGAAAATTGCTGCGCGCGAGATGATCGCATTGCCGTTCCAAAACACCCGCCAGATAGGCGAAGGTGGCGTTGCGATCGGGCAGATCGAGACTCCAGCGCGTGTCGTGCGCGACGGTTGAGGAATTCCACAGGTCGTCGGCGCGCTCGATCAGCGGACGCTGTCCGAGGCTGTGGCGCAGCGTCCAATATTCATGGAACCAGCCGACGTGGCCGATCTCCCACAGCACTGGATTGACGATGTCGAGCTTCAGGCCCATCAACTGCTCAGATGACAGGTCGTCAGTCAGGCGATGAGTTCGCGCTCGA
>CATPBC010000434.1 GCA_955652195.1 uncultured Xanthobacteraceae bacterium
CGGCGAGCGCTTCACTTTGTATTGTGGGCGCATCAATGACGGCGAGACGGCGCTACGCTACACGAAGGGTGAGCGCAACGCCGCCTACTATTGGGTTGACCGGAATTTGGCCTACGTGCTGAGCGGGCCAACCGAGGCCGGAAAGCTGCGAGAGATCGCGCAAGCGGCATACGACCAGATTGACCATCGAACGGTGCCGCAGGGGGGATAGTTTTTGGCGCCGAGAAAGCACGGCCGCTGCGCCTCTGCGGCCGGTCGTTCTGCGCGGCTGAATCAAAAGCTCACATGTTTTTGCGCGGGTCGTAAGGCTTCCCGCTCTGCCATTTCTTCATCAGCGCTTCGAGCTCGCTGTCGCTGCTATCGGGCAGAACAATCCGCACGGTGGCGAACAGATCGCCCCGGCCGCTTTTGGCGGGAAAGCCTTTGCCCTTCAGGCGAAAGGTGCGGCCGCTTGAGGTCCAAGGCGGAATAGTGATTTCGACCGCCCTGTCGAGCGTCGGAACGCGAACCTTGGCGCCCAACACGGCCTCGTACAAGGTCACAGGCAGATCGAGCCGTATATCGGCGCCTTCCAGGGTGAAGACCGGGTGTGGCGCGATCGAAACCGTAATGAGGACGTCGCCGGTGCCCGTCTGGCCCGGCATGCCCTGGCCTTTCAACCTGATCTGCTGACCATTGGTGATACCGGCGGGGATTTTGACGTCGACATCCTTGCCGGTTGGCAACCGCAATCGCTCGGTCACGCCGCGTGCCGCATCCGGCAATGTGACCGTAAGCGCGGCATGAACGTCGGTGCCGACGCCTACATCGTTCGGCTCGAAGTTCGACCGCGCGCCTGCCCGAGCGCCCCGGCCCGTCTGACCGAAAGCCTCCTTGAGAATATCCTCGAAGCCGCCAAAGCCCCCGCCACGGCCTCGCCGGGTGGTTCTGGTAAAACCCTCCGGACCGAAATTGAAGGTTTCAAAATTGGCGTCGGGACCGAACCCAGTAAACCCGCCGCCGGGCCTGCCGCCGCCAAAGCCTTCGAAACCCTGGAAGCGGGGCTTACCCTCGGCATCGATCTCGCCGCGATCGAACGCTTTGCGCTTATTTTCATCGCTCAGCAGTTCGTGCGCGGCGTTCAACTCGGCGAAGCGCGTCGCCGCTTTCGGATCGTTCTTGTTGGCGTCAGGATGCAGTTTTTTTGCAAGCCGGCGGTAAGCATTCTTGATCTCGCCGGCGCTCGCCTTGCGATCGACGCCCAAGACTTCATAGGGATCACGCATCCCCCAACAACTCCGCTTTGATGTTTTCGGGCCTGCCCCGCCCAGCCCCGGCTCGCTGAACCGGCCACTTCAATGTGGGAATAAAATGCCCAGCCCGCAATGTAAGCAAAAAGGGTCGCCGCAGCGATGATAGCCCGCTCAGCTCGACCTAAGGGGCTTTAATCGCCTGACCTGCCAGGCGCCGCTCGTGGTCCGGCAAGCAGCCCCCTCAAGCCAGTCTTGCGATTCGCCATGGATGTAGCTCGCAAGGAAATCGCGGCAGGCCATGCCGGCCTCGGAGTAGGACGTGGCCAACGGGGTCACATTGCCCCGGGCGCCGCTTTGCGGATTCCGCCATGGCACGCTGGTGTCCTTGCCGCCGCGCGACAATACTTCCGCCACCGCCGCGCGCGCATAGGCGAGATCAAGCTCCGCTTGGGGGGAAGACGTCGACGCAGCATCAGGGGTCGGGGAGTTGATCGTGCCGGTCGACTGCGGCTCGTTCTCGTCTGTCGAGACGAGCGAAGCAAGCTTGTAGGAACAACCGGAAACCGCGAGCGCGCACAGCATGGCGGCAAGCGCCCGGAGCCGGATTAGGCCCCGTAGGCGGCCCTGCCGGCGAGATAGGCGCAGCGCAGGTGTTCCATTATATAGAGTCCGGCGGCACAACCTCCGACCGTCCCACGCGAGCACTTTGGGTACCCCGAGCGATGTCCGACGCGGCGCCTATAGAACACCCGAACGGGTTAACAGGCGGTGACTTCACCGCAGCCGACGAGCCGCTGCGCCTGTTTGCGGCCTGGTTTACCGACGCCAAGCAATCGGAACCGGTCAATCCCGAAGCGATGACGCTTGCAACGGTCGACGCACAGGGGCTTCCCAATGCGCGGATGGTGTTGTTGAAGGGTTTCGACGAACGCGGCTTCGTCTTCTATACGAATTCGGAAAGCATCAAAGGCCACGAGCTTGCCGCAGAGCCGAAAGCGGCGCTGACCTTTTATTGGAAATCATTGCAGCGCCAAGTGCGCGTACGCGGGCAAGTGGAAGCGGTCTCCCCGACGGAGGCGGATGCCTATTTTGCCTCGCGCTCGCGAATGGCGCAGATCGGCGCCTGGGCCAGCAAACAATCGGCCGCACTCGAAAGCCGCCACGCATTCGAGAAAGCGATTGCGCGCTTCACCGCGAAGTTCGCCATCGGCACCGTACCGAGGCCGCCATATTGGGTCGGCTATCGCGTCGCTCCGCACGAGATCGAATTCTGGCAAGAGCGGCCGTTCCGCTTGCACGATCGCGTCGCCTTCACGCGCGCGAGTCCGAATGCGCCGTGGACCAAGACACGGCTATATCCGTGAGCATTTGAACGATGCCGGCAAACCACCAGCCACGACGCACGCTCCTTCTCACCGGAGCGAGCCGTGGCATCGGCCATGCGACCGTAAAGCGCTTTTCTGCAGCGGGCTGGCGGGTGATCACCTGCTCGCGCCATCCGTTTCCCGAAAATTGCCCCTGGGAGGCAGGACCCGAGGATCACATCCAGGTCGATCTTTCAAACCCCGACAGCACCGAACAAGCAATCAACGAGACCAAGCGCCGCCTCAATGGCGAGCTGCACGCGCTTGTCAATAACGCCGCAATCTCGCCGAAAGCCGCAGGCGGCAAACGGCTCGGCTCGATCGAAACTTCGCGCGAAGATTGGCACCACATCTTCCAAGTGAACTTCTTCGCCCCGATCATGCTGGCACGCGGATTGCTCGATGAGCTGAGCGCCGCCAAAGGCTCGGTAGTGAATGTGACCTCGATCGCAGGATCTCGGGTCCATCCCTTCGCCGGCGCCGCCTATGCGACCTCGAAGGCGGCACTTGCGGCTTTGACCCGGGAAATGGCGGCCGATTTCGGCGCACGCGGCATTCGCGTCAATGCAATTGCGCCAGGCGAAATCGACACCGCGATGCTCTCGCCGGGGACGGAGAAGATAGTCGAAAATATTCCGATGCACCGGCTCGGCACGCCCGACGAGGTGGCAAAGATCATTTATGTGCTGTGCACGGACACCGCGTCTTACGTCAACGGCGCCGAAATCCATATCAACGGCGGTCAGCACGTTTAGTCCCGCGCGGGACAATCAGCGTTCATCGCAGCTGAAAGACGAGCTTGCCTCTGAAATGGCGCGACTCGCTCAGGCGATGCGCTTCGACGGCCTGCGACAAGGGATAAACCTTGATGGCTGGTGGCCGTACCGCCTCTGTTTCCACGAGCTGGGCAACGCGCTCCATGGCCCGGCGCGACCGCTCCACCGGCGGCCGCAGCGCGACGACATCGCTGCGCGTCGGTTTGGGCGCTTCAACGCCGGATGCAATGAAGGCAGCGCGACCACCGGGCTTAAGAACAGCAAAGGATTTCTGTGCCACCTCGCCGCCGACAGTATCGAACACCGCATCGCAACCACTCACGACGCTCGTGAAATCCTGCGCGTTGTAATCGATCACTTGATCGGCGCCCAGATCGAGAACATAGTCACGGTTCGCTGCGCTCGCCGTCGTGATCACGCGTGCGCCCAGATGCTTGGCAAATTGAATAGCGAAGCCAGCGACACCGCCGGCCCCGCCTTGAATCAAGATTGTTTCGCCCCGTTGCAGCTTCAGCGTGTCGGCAATTGCATTGACCGCGGTAAGGCCGGTCAGTGCCACGGCGGCAGCTTGGACGTGCGAGAGCGCTTGCGGCTTCTTGGCGACGATCGCGGCTTTGGTGGCAAGCTTTTCCGCATAGGTTCCTTCCCTGCCGGCCTCGAGCACGCCGAATACCGCATCGCCGACCTTCAGATCATCGATGCCCCTGCCTAGGGCGCTGACCTGGCCGGAGAAGTCGCGACCCGGAATGAGAGGAAAGTTGGCCTGCGAGTGACGGGCATAGTGTCCCGAACGAAATTTCCAGTCGGCGGCATTGACGCTCGCTGCGGCCACATCGACGATGATTTCACCTGCCGCCGGAATCGGGTCCGGAAGGTCGCCAAATTGCAAAACCTCTGGTCCGCCAAATCGCTCAAAATATACAGCTTTCATTTGATTCTCACCTCGACTGAATAATCGACGGATCAAACATAGGCCAAGCCATGGCGCTGGGCGAGTGGCAAGGGCGCTGGGCGAGTGGCGCTCGGTGCGCAGAACGTCACCGCTTGGTGCCGCGAATCTGAGGTTATCAAGCGCGCAAAAAATCCAGAACCGCGGTTTCGGCCAGAACAGCTTGCGGAATGCTGTGCCGCGCAGATCGAGCGCGTTCTTCGGCGGTCTGCGTCGCCTGCAGATAAGCGCCGAGATGCCGTGCGCGTTCGATGATCTTCTTGTTCTCCGGCAACCGCTGCGTTTCAAAGCGGCGAAGCGCGGCTTCGACATCCTCGGTGTCAAGCGCTTCGGCAAGCGCCGCCGCGTCATCGGCTGCTTTGGAAACGCCGGCGGCAACATGCGGCCGCGCCACAAACGCGGCGTCGCCGATAATCGCCACCCGCCCGAACGCGAGGCGCGGACTTTCCAGATCGTAAATCGGCTGCAAAATCGGCTCTTCAATCAGCCGGACGATCGCGCGAAATTGCGGCGCCAGCAGCCGTTCCGCCGCCGCGCGCATGGCATTGATATGCTCGGAACGAATGAGCGGCGGCGGGATCGAAATGGAATGGGTGATGCCGTCCCGATCGGTCAAGAGCTGCGGCAGCTCAGTTGTTTCATCCGCCGGGCGATACCACACCACATTGTAGCGCCGCTGTCCCTCACGCAGCTCGTTGTTCGCCCCGGCGACTGGATAGCCAAGACATTGCTCCCCTGGGGGCAAGCAGAACGTCATTGTCATGAACAGCTCAGCGTGGATGGCGGGCGGGATCGCGCGCTCCGGCAACAGCGACCGCCAAGCGACATAACCGGCGTAGAGAGGCGCGATATCCGGCAGGCATTGCTGACGCACGGTTGAACGCAAGCCGTCGGCGCCAATGAGCACGTCGCCGTGGATCGCGCGGCCGTCGCCAAGATGCGCGATGATGCCCCGTTCGCTCTGTTCGAAAGCTTTCAGGTCTTCGCCGCGATGGTAGTGCTCCGCGGGGAAGGCATCGCGCAGGACGCGATAAACCCGCTCCCAAGCAGTGAGCACCTGCGGGCATTCAAACGTGACCGCCACGTGCCCGGACTGATCCAGGATTTTTCGTGTACTCATCACGACGCCGAGATCCCGCGTTTCGAGGCCAAGCGCCTTTATGCGCGCCATGAGTTCGGCCTGTGCGACGATTCCTGCGCCCCGGCCGGCGAGTTCCTTTTCGACACGTTCGAAGACCTCGACATCCCAACCGCGGCGGCTGAGCATGATCGCTGCCAAAAGGCCGCTCATCGAGCCGCCGATCACAAGGGCGCGACGTTTCGTCGTCATCGGATTCTCGGGATTTCTCAAGCTTTCCCTGACCGGAAAGGTTTTCTATATTCTGCCTACAATAATTGGAGGAGCGCCATGGCCCTGACGATGACGGATAAATCGACCGACCGTGCGGAAAAGTCGGCGTGGCCTCCTGCCATTGCGGCTGATTTCGAGCGTGAACGGCAGAACAACAATGGTTGCGTCGGAACGACGCTTCTGTCGGAGAGCGAACGCGTGCGCGTATGGATAATCCGGCTGGCCCCTGGAGAGCGGATCGGCTTTCATCGGCACGTGCTCGACTATTTCTGGACGTCCGTGACCGGCGGGCGCGGCCGTCAACACGTCCACGACGGCAGCACGGTCGAATATACCTACCAGCCGGGCGAGACCCGTCATGAGACTTATGGACCCGGCGAGTTCAAGGTGCACGACCTGGAGAACCTCGGCGACAAGGAAATGGTCTTCATGACCATCGAATTCCTCGACAGCGCCAACAAGCCGCTAGCGCTTCCTGAGAAAGTACGCGTGGCGGCATAGCGCACCGGTAACTGGACGGCATGTCGTGCCCTTCCCGTCCTAGGACGCGGCATGGCGAGACTCTGCGGCCGTTATTCCACTCGGGCGTTCGAAAATGGGCGGCAAATCCGCGCATTATTACCCCCGGCGTCCGGCCAAGGCGCAAAGTTTTCTAGCCAAGACCAAAGCGTTGCTGCACACTCCAGGCGGGCTGAGTGGCTGTTTAATGATTTTTTCGCTCGATCTCCTCATCAACGCCGTGGTCTCGGGTATCCTGATCGGCGGCTTCTATGCCGCCGTAACGTCGGGTGTATCTCTGTCGTTCGGCATCTTGGATATTGTCAATATTGCTCACCCAGCCTTCATCATTCTCGGCTCGTACATCGCCTATATCGTAAATGCTAACCTCGGCATTGATCCGATCCTCACTTCAATCGCGGTGATGCCGGCTTTCTATGTGCTGGGGTCCGGTATTTATCAGGTCTATTACGTCTCGTTCGAGAAACGCGGCCAGGAATCGCTGCGCGGTCTCGCTTTCTTCTTCGGTCTTCTTTTCATCACCGAAGTCACGCTCGTGCTTTATTTCGGCGTCGACTACCGCTATGTCGAAGCTTCCTATATCGGCGCGGCATGGCACTTCGCCATGCTGGACATTCCCTTCCGAATTTTGGTGCCGTGCCTCGTTTCGCTCTTGTTGATCGCAGCACTGCAAATTTTCCTCACGCGCACCTTCGTTGGCCGCGCCATAATGGCAGTAGCCCAGGATCAGCTGGCGTTGCGGCTGATGGCGGTCGATCCGATCAAGATCAAGCGGATCGCGTTCGGGATTTCTATCGCGACCGCTTCACTCGCCGGCGCATTCCTGATCATCATTCAACCGGTCGAGCCGTCGGTCGGACGTGAATATATCGGTCGCATATTCGCGATTTGTGTGCTCGGTGGGATGGGAAGTCTCCCCGGTACTGTAATCGCCGCGATGCTGCTCGGGATTGTCGAGAGCCTGACTTCGACATTCTACGGCCCGTCATGGGCACCAGCGGTGTCGTTTGGATTCCTGTTGTTGACGCTGGCGGTGCGACCGGCCGGCCTGCTGGGGCGATGACCGTGCGCACGCCCGTTTTTCTCCTGGTCTGGCTTGTGATCTCAGCTGCGGTGTTTGCAGGCTCACTGGCGCTCGGTAACGATTACATATTCTTCGCCGGCTATGTCGTGCTGCAATACGTGGTGCTGGGCACCGCGTGGAATATCCTCGGCGGTTACTGCGGCTATGTGAATTTCGGTTCCGCGGCGTTCTTCGCGCTCGGTGCCTATTCGTCGGTGGCGATCTACAAGCTTATCACCGAAAATGATTTCTATCGGATGCCGATTCCGGTGCTGATGCTGATTGGCGGACTTGTTTCCGGCGTGGTCGGGTTTGGCATGGGCTATCTAACGCTCCGACTGCGCGGCGCGTTCTTTGCTATTGCGACACTTGCGCTTGCAGTCGTGTTGCAGACGCTCGTCGTCAACTGGGATTTTGTCGGCGGTTCACGTGGCGCCTACATCATTCGCCCGGAACAGATCGAGCCGATCGGCAATTACATTCGCTATTTGTTTCTCCTCATGATGGTGCTTGCCGTGGCTGGAATTACGATTGCGCGGCTGATTGAACATTCGCGGCTTGGCTATGGTTTCGCAAGCATTCGTGACGACGAATTGGCGGCCGAAGCTGCCGGTGTGCCGACACTGCGCTTAAAGCTCATCGCCACGACCATTTCGGGCGCGCTGATGGGCATGGCCGGCGCGCCGTTTCCTTATTACATCGGCTACCTGCAACCATCATCCACGTTTGGACTGGATTACGCGGTCAATTCCATTGCTATGCCGCTCATCGGCGGCACGACGAGCTGGGTCGGTCCACTGATCGGCGCATTGCTGCTCGGATCGCTGCAGCAGATCGCAACCGTCACCATCTCATCCGCGGTCAATTTATTGATTGTCGGCTGCCTGCTGGTCATCTTCGTAATCATCGCGCCGAACGGCATCGTCGGCTTGGTACACACTTACCTGCAACGCAAGCCTGAGGATTTCGTCGGTCGGCGACGCGTCGAAGCCGAGATGCCGGGAAGGGTGCCATGAGCATGGCGGAAGGTGCGAGTACGGCCAGCACCGCCGCTAACAGCGCTGCCGCGCGCGCGCTTTTACAAGTCGACAATGTCGGCAAGCGTTTCGGTGGCTTCGTTGCGCTCGAAAATATTTCGCTCTCGGTTCCTGCGGGCGAACGTCTCGGCCTGATCGGACCCAATGGCTCGGGCAAGAGCACGCTCGTAAATTGCATCTGCGGTACGCTGCGCAACGAACAGGGCACAGTGCATTTTGCCGGCCAAAAACTCGACGGCCTACAGGCGCATCAGCGCACCCATCTCGGACTGGCGCGAAGTTTTCAGCTGCCGCGGCCGTTCGTCAGTCTCACTCTCGCCGACAATATACGGATCCCCCTGCTCTACACCGTGGCGCGGCGGCGCGGCAGCCATCATACCGCGCACGAAATTGAAGAGCGATGTGCCAAGCTCCTCAACGAAGTCGGCCTTGGCGAAAAGGCGCGACGCTTGCCGCGCGATCTCACCCAAGTCGAGATGCGCAAACTCGAGCTTGCCCGCGCCATGGCCGCCGAGCCGAAGCTCCTGATCGCCGATGAGGCGATGGCTGGACTGACCCATTCGGAAATTGAAGACATCTTGTCATTGCTCGTTCGGTTGAACGAGCAAGGCGTCACGATAATCTTGATCGAGCACATTATGAGCGCGGTCATGAGTTTTTCGCGGCGGCTCGTCGTACTTGTGTCGGGGCGAAAGATCGCGGACGGCAGGCCTGAAGAAGTTATGCGCGATCCTGAAGTCGAAAGGGCTTACCTTGGCCAGTAGCCTCACCATCGCCGGGATCCATGCTGCTTATGGCGCGGTGCGCGTGATCGAGGACGTGTCGCTCAAGGTCCGCGGCGGAGAAACCGTTGTCCTGCTGGGCACGAACGGCAACGGCAAGTCGACGCTCATGAAATGCATCATGGGCATCGTACAGCCGACGGAAGGCACGATCGTCGCGGAGATCGACGGCATCCATCACGAGCTGATCGGCCGCACCACCGAAGAGATTGTCAATCTCGGCATCGCGCTAGTGCCCGAGGGCCGCCGGCTATTCCCGATGTTGACCGTAGAGGAAAATCTCCTGCTCGGCGCATACCGCGCTGCGGCGCGGGCCGAGCTGGCGCGCAATCTCGCGGTGTGCTTTGAAACTTTTCCGCGCCTCGCCGAGCGCCGCCGTCAACTCGCAGGCAGCCTTTCCGGCGGCGAGCAGCAGATGTTGGCGCTGGGGCGCGCGCTCATGCTGGCGCCAAAAATCCTTCTAGTCGACGAACCATCAGTTGGCCTCGCGCCGATTCTCGTCAGCCGAACCATCGATGCGATTTCCGAAATGAAGCAGCGCTATGCGCTTACCGTGTTGATGGCCGAGCAAAATTTCAACCAGGCCATCAGGATCGCGGACCGCGGCTATGTCATTGTCCACGGCAAGATCGCTTTTGAGGGGCGATCGACCGAGGAGCTCAACAACAACGATCTGATCAAGAAATTCTATTTGGGCTTGTAATTGCCGTCCTGCTGAAGGAAGGACGGCAAGTAAAGCGTCATTGCACCGGAAAATCGAAGTAACTATTCGGAAATGGCTCGTTTCGCAGCGTGAAATGCCACCATTCCTTGGCGTAACCGCGAAAGCCGCGGCGCTGCATCGTCGCGGCAAGGAGCATGCGATTGGCATGCTGCTCGGCACCGACGCTCGAATCTCCGGTCCATGATTTCGGACTGAAAAAATCGAACGGCGTACCCATGTCCAGTTCGCTATCGTCGTCGTGCGCCAGCGTCAGATCGACGGTCGAACCGCGCGAATGCCCGGACTTTGAGGCGATATAGCCCTCTCGAAACAGCGTTCGCTTATCGACGTGAGGATAAAATTCGGCCTTCGCCGATTGGTCTTTCAGATCGTACACCCAGTGCATGAAATCAGCGACTGCGCGCAGCGGTCGATAGCAATCGAAGACTTTAAGGACCAAGCCGCGAGCGGCAACGTCGCGCGCAACGCCGGCCAGCGCATCGGTCGCTGCCCGCGTGAGCAGACAACGCGGCGCTTGATAGCCTTCAATTGGTCGCCCGACAAAATTGTGTGATCCCGCATAACGCATATCGACGACGAGACCCGGAACAAAAGTCCCAGCATCGACAAATGTCGATGGGCGACCGGATGCGCCGGCTGGCTCAGCAACCACAACTTGCGCGCATAGTACGCCGGCAATTAGCGGCCCAAGTTTTCGCATCACCAATGGCTTTTGAAGAAGATAAAGTATTTTGAGTGAGAGTTATTCATCTTTTCATTCAAAAACTCAACAACATCACCTTTGCTAGTTGCTGGAATCAGCAGCCATCGCATTAGAGTTTTCCCGGACCAGGCCAAATGTTGCGGAACACGCTAGTTTTTCTCAAAGAGAGATTATTGGTCAACAAACAGGTGATTTCTCTTCATTGAAGAACGTTGGCAGCGTGGTTGCGTTTATGAAACTCAATGGAATAAGAGTGACGGTTGGGTGTTCAAGCGAACACTATGCAGTGGACCTCCGCAGGCCTGACTAGGCCAAAACCGTCAATGCCGCCTTCGCGCAAACATCATAACAGAATACGTGAGTTAGTCCTTCAGAGCGCAGGCCGATTGTTCAACCGCCACGGTTTCAACGCCGTGTCGATCGACGATGTCATGGCCGAAGCCGGACTGACGCGCGGAAGTTTTTACTGTTACTTCTCATCGAAAAGCGATCTGTACGCGCAGTCGGTCGCGCGCGTAGTCCATGAAGACCGAGAAAATCCGAAAGCCAACGGATCGGAACGGGCAAGAGCCGACAAGATCGTTCGCGATTACTTGTCTGTAGAGGATCACGAGGAAACCGGCGACACGTTTCCTATGATCGGCCTGCCTAACGACATTTCACGCACCGATCGCGCGGTCAGGCAGGCATTCGAGTCCGCGCTCAAACTGATGATTCAATCGTTCGAGCAGGCCGCAAATGGCAGCACGCAAACGCGGCGCACGAACGCACTTGCCATCGCTGCGCTTTGCGTGGGGGGAATGGTTCTGTCTCGGTCGATCGAGGACCGCAAACTGGCAGATGAGCTGCGCGGCGCCGCCAAGGCAGCGGCGCTCGAGCTAGCGAAGTGGTAGGCGCCGCAGCTATTGCGGACAAGCCGAAAGCCACCGCCCTTCGATGTTTTGTTGCGAGTCAATCATCGCCATACCCGCCATGGCCGCCTTCGTCTGCACAGTCCCGGTATAGTGCCGCGGGCTGTCGAAGTTGAACTCGCCGGTCAGCTCCATATCGAGCTGACCCTTGCAAGTCAGTCGCCAATTCAGTCGTGAGCCGCTCAAGCTGCGTTCGATCGGAGCGCATGTAGAGTTGACGGTGCGCGATTGCGGCGAAAATGCAATGGCGAGATCGCTGGTGTCCTGCGGGGTGAGGCATTTAGACGATTCATGGGGCGGCCCGATCACGCCGCCCGTTTGCGTTCTGCTGATCACCTGCCACAGACCGGGCTCGATCCCATCGGCAAAAGCAGCCGAAACGCTTAGCCCAGCGGCGAGAACAAGGCCGCACATCGCCGAAGCACCTCGGTAAAGCGCCGAAATTTCCCCGCAGCCTTGGGTCATTTCACCAATCCGGCCATTAACTTCCTGACGGGAACGGACCGCCCGTATCAATCGTTATCACGAGATTTCAAGCGTAAGTGATGACGCGTTTGGTCGCTAAGACCCGTTACCTATCTTAAGCCACTGCGATCATTCCGCCTGCCGCGACTATGGCAAGGGAGGATGTCATGACCCATTCGATGTACAGCGCTGATCGCGCCACACATCTGAAAATCGTGGTGATTGGACTGCTTTGCGCGATCGCGGTTGCGGTAGTTGGTATTTTTGCCCATGTCAGCAGCAATATCGATCTCGGCACGGCGGCCCTGGTCAAAGCGGGCCGGACAACTACCCTGAGCGGGAACGTTCCTGCGATCCGCTAACGCGCTAGCCGCCGGCGCGGCACAGTAGCCCGGTTGCTCACCCGGGCGCCCGCGGCAATGCTTCAACCATTCGTCCCTTGAACAGCATTGGACCGCTCGGTGCACCGCTTGCCGAGCCGCCTGCCGGCTCAAGCGAGACCGAATAGGTTGCGGTTTGCATTGTTTCAACATCGAAATTCGAAGGGATAGGCCGACTGGTGAAATCGGCGCTGCCGAGGAGCCCAAGCGAGGTCGGCTTCGGCAGCTTGGCTGAATTCAACCACAATTCGTAGCTGCGGCCGGCATCTGGTGCGGCCGTCAACCTGCGCACCGTGATGATCCGCTCTTGCGGATCTAACATGAGCAAAAAGGCTGGAGCGGTCGGCTCCTGTTGCAGCACTGCCACCAGTCGTGAACCCGTCTTCGGCGCGGCCAGCGTTGACTGCAATTGTCGGCTGAGCGGAGCGAGGCCCGGTGCGAAATGTGCGACGCCAATATAGATTGCCAGCAATGCAGCGATTGCGCTCGCGGCGACAGCGAGACCGCGCCAGCGGTGCACATTGCGGTTCAAAGTGATGAGTTCGGCATCGGAAGCGGTTTGCGGGGCCGCGGCCGTTGGCCTCACCAGTCGATCGTCAAGTTCAGCTGGCGATTCCGGCGGCAGTAGCGTGGAGGCCAACCCGGCGGTAGCGGGTGTCTCTCCGGAGTCCTGTGTCCTATCAGACAGCAAGTCAGGTACGGATTCGAAGCTTTGCTCGGACGCCGCATCAGGCGCCGTATCAGGCTCCGCCGGCGTCGCCGCCGGCGCGTTAAGCGGCTCCAATTGGCCGTCCGCCTCGCCGGGATCGGAGCTTATCTGGCTGTGCCGTTCAACACCGCCGATGTCGCTTTTGATCCGCTCCCACAGATCGGCTGGCGGCTCGACTGCCTCGACCATAACATTGAGTTCGCCAAGCCGATGCTCCCACAGTCGCACAGTCTCGGCAAAGCCGTGATCGATTGCGAGCAGTGCCTCGGCCTGTTGGCGCTCCTCTGCGGAGAGCGTGCCTAGGACATATTCAGCGGCAAGCGCATCCCGGTCATCGTCGTACATCGTTACCTCAACTGATTTTTCTTGTCCGAGCATCACACTACTCAAACCGGCATGGCTCCGGTTCATGCTCCCATACACTCGCGAATTTCGAGCAGACTTCGGCGAAGCCAAGTTTTGATCGTGTTCACCGGGATATCGAGTTTGGTCGCCAGCTGATCCCGGCTCCAGCCGCTGTAATAGGCGAGAAGCACAATGCGCTGTTTTTCCGAATCGAGCCGGCCGAGGCAGGACAATAGACTTTTAAGCTCTGCCGTCATTTCGCGCCGCGCGAGGGGCGGCGGCGCCCCGGCCGCGGGCTCAGGCGCATCGGGTTCTTCGTCGATCGAGATATCCCCCCGTTTGCGTACGATATCGATGGCGCGATTGCGCGCGATGGCAACCATCCAGGTGATCGGGCTTGCAGTTGCAGGGTCGAACCGATCGGCCATTTTCCACACTTTGAGGTAGGTCTCGTGCATGACCTCCTCGGCCAATGCCGGTTTTCCCAAGATGCGCAGTAAGACGCCATACAGCTTTGCACGGGTGGCCTCATAGAGACGTTCGAACGCGGTTTCGTCGCCCCTGGCGACCGCGCCCAGCAGCCAAACAAGTTCGGTCTGCATCAACATTCCAGCCCCCGGCCCCATCACTCGGGCCCTCGCCTACCCAACGACGAGGCCAATTCGGGACCGCGCCGGCCCGAAAGCCCGGCCTGGCCGCACACGGGCTGCCATTCGAGGCCCCATCGTCTTGGAATATTATCGCCGTGGAACGGGGGCTTCGTCGAGAGCGAAAGCTGAGGCGTTTTCCGGCAATCCCGGAAAGGGCGCCTAGGGGGCACCCACGCCGTCGCGGAAATCCACTCCGGCAATCCATCCCGTTAAGACCAGAATTTCTGC
>CATPBC010000435.1 GCA_955652195.1 uncultured Xanthobacteraceae bacterium
CATCTAGGTCTTTGTTTCGACGCGCACATTAAGGCGTGGATGCCCGGCACAAGAGTCTACACTTGGGCCCTCCGAAGGCGGGACCCGAGTGCCGGGCATGACGAGTCGAGGCGGAGACCTCGCGGCCGCGTTCAATAATTCTTCAACAGCCGCTCGATGTAATCGAGCTCGTCCTGCGGCCGGGCAAAGTCGCCGAACCGCTTGCGCAGTTCTTCGATAATGCGCCGCGCCCGCTGCACGTCGATCTCGCCGGGGACTTTCACCGTCGCGTCGTCGCCGTAATCGCGGCCGCGCAGCGGGCGGCCAAGCGGATCGGTCTCCTGCTGCGCGCGCGATTGGCCGAACCGGCCGGCGCGCCCGGGGCCGGTACCGCGCCCAATCTGCTGCTGCATGGATTGCGCCAGTCCTTGCGCGCCCTTGCGCAGAGCATCGAGTGCGCGGCCCTGCGAATCGACCGCGCCATCGGCGTCGCCCTGACCGAGATTGCCGGCGGCATCGCCCATCGCGTCGCCGGCGCGGCCAAGCTGATCCAATTCCCCTTGGCCTTGACCAGCTCCTTGGCCGGGAGCGGGCTGGCCTTGCTGGTTCTGCTGGTTCTGGCCGAGGCCGCCGTTCTTCAGCTCGTCGAGCAATTTGTTCAGCCGGTCGCGCAGCGCCTGCTGGTTTTGGCGCAGTTCGCCAAACGAATTTCCCTTGGGTTGCGACTGGCCCGGCTTGCCCTCGTGCGGCGCGCCGCGCTGGCGCTGATCCTGGCCTTGCTGAAAAGTGCGGTCGCGCAATTGCTGTTGCTGGCGGATCATGTCGCCGAGCTCGTCGAGCGCCGACATCATGTCTTCATCGCCGTCATTCATGTCCGGCATGCCCATCTGCAGATTTTCCATCATCTCTTGCAGCTGTTGCAGAAGCTGGCGCGCGGCGTCCTTGGCGCCGTTGCGCGCGAGATTCTCCAACCGGTCGAGCATGCTTTGGAGATCGCGCGAGCTGAGCACGCGGGTATTGGGGCTGAGCGGGCGGGCAAGCTCGCGGCTGTTTTTCAGCTGCTCTGCCATCGCCTGCATGAAACGGTCCATGGCGGCGCGCAGCTGGTCCATCAGCGCCTTGATCTCTTGGTCGCTGGCGCCGCGGTCGAGCGCCTGTTGCAGCGCGTTTTCGGCGGCGCGCAAGGCTTCCTGCGCATTGGAAATGTCGCCGTCCTCGAGGCCCACCGCCATTTGCCAAAGCCGTTGCACGACGTTCCGCAAATCGTCGTCGCTCTTGGCTCGGTCCAGCGCCCAGTAGATCGAACGCAAGCTGAGATAGACGCTGGCTTCCGGCGTGAATCGTTCTGGCGCCACGGCGAGCGCATCGAGCGCGGTGAGGACGATCGGGCGGCTCTGCGCATCGAGCGCCAGATTGCGACGCTGCTCGATCAAAGCCCGCGCCAAAGGTTTGGTGAAAATTCGCTCGGGCAAACGCAAGGCGAACGGCTCGCTCCTGCCCTCGTTGCCGGCATCGTCGCGGGCGATCAGCGTCATGACAACATCGGCGCCCGCCCAGGGATGATCGGTGAGGTCCTTGATCGTCTGGCCAATGCCGTTTCTTGTGCGCGCCTGCGGCAGGACCAACGCGAAATCGGGCGGACCGAATAGCGGATGCGCCTCCCGGGCGCCGTCTCCCTGCTTGCGGGCAAAACTCGCTTGCGCCTCGGCGACCCCGTAATCGTCCTCCAGCCGGTACGACAACAATAGCGAGCCGCGGCTCTGCTGCTCGGGATCCCTGGTGAGCGCGATGGTCGGCGGCCGGTCGGGAACGGCGTTGAAGGGCCAGACCAGCTTCTCCCCGGCGCCGCGCAGCGTCGCTGCGCCGGTGCCTGTGATCGTGAAGCGATGCTCTTCCGTGCCCGCCGGTGGGCGCCCGTCTTCTTTCAATGGATTTATGCCGCCGCTGATGGAGAGTTCGAATTTGGGCTTGCCGGTCGTGCGCACGACCAGAATCGAATTCGCGGGCACGCTGATCGGCCCGCCAGTTTGCGCGGCGGCTGCCGTCGTTTCGCCTGGATGGACGCCGGGCAGGATGACCGGCGGCCTGCCGGTATAGGCCGGCGGCGCCACCCAGGCATCGACGCGGAAATTGGCCGGCACGCCGACACCATGCCAATCGAACGCGGCGGCGATGCGGTGCCAGCGTTCGCCGCCGGCAGCGATGAAGGTCGCGATCGCGGCAACGAGCACGAGGCCGCGCAATGCGTAAGGATCGCGCCAGGCGACGCGCGGCGCCGGCGCGCCGGCACGCAGCGCGTCGGCGCTTTTGCGCGAACGCTCGACATGCGCATTCCACAGCGCGAGCGAATAGGGATCCTGGCTACTCACCGCGAGCCGGTCGGCGATCGCGGTCGCCGGCCGGTGGCGCAAACCACTGACGCGATCGAGCCGGCGCAACGCATCGCCGATGCCGGGCAGGCGCAGAAAATAAAATGGCGACACCGCCCACAGCGCTGCCGCCGCGAACAGGACGAGACCCGCGGCGCGACCAAGCGGCGGCAGCCACAGCCATAAACCGAGCCACGACACCGCCAGGAAAAGGCCGGTCGCCGTGGCGAGCGCCGCGAGCGGCGGCCACAGCCGCTCCCAGAGAATCGCGTAGCGCGCGCGCCGCGCCGCCGCAGCGAGCCGCGACGGTGGTTCGGTCGCCTTGAGATCAGCAGGTTGAGTCACAGGCGGTTCCGTCACAAAACCATCCGCTCAGAATTCAACGCCGAATATCGCGCAGCAACAGGGTAACATGGGGGCCGGTCGATCGCACATTGCACGGCACTTTGCGTGGCACTTTAAACGGCACGCTTTGGCACTTTGCCCGCACTCTGATTGTCACTTTTCCCTGGCTTTTC
>CATPBC010000436.1 GCA_955652195.1 uncultured Xanthobacteraceae bacterium
AGCACGCACTTCCGCCGCGGTGAACATTTCCTTGAGGAAGGCCTCATGCGCCGTACCGGCGACAACGGCGATCTTTTTGCCCTCGACCAGCTCGGGCAGCACGTCTCGCATCGGGTTGTCAGCGCGGGCAACGAAGCGAGCCGGCGTCCGATAATAGGGATCGGTGAAATCGACGCGCCGGCGTGTCGCCGGTGTTATGGCGATGGATGCGATGACGGCGTCGCCTCGATTATCATCGAGTGCATCGAGCAACAGATCGAATCGGCGCGCCTGAATGGTGCAGGAGGTTTTGATTTCATCGCAGAGCTGCCGCGCCAGATCGATATTGAATCCGGTCGGATTGCCTTCCGGGCCAGCATAATTGAACGGCGGATAATCGAGTTCGGTAAGGAAGCGGATCGACTGGATGCGTGAAAGGTCCGGCCGTTCGGGCCGTCTCCGCGGATCCCAGAAGCCTGGAACACCGGCGCCCACGGGCAGTGCAACGCCGTCCTGCGCCGACGCCCGAGGGGCGCTGCCAAGCAGGCCAGCCGCGGCGGTAAGTAGCATTGCCGCTAACGCCAATCGCGGCGCCGGCCGAAGAAGATGCCGCCGCATTATCGATCCTGCTTGCATTGGTTCGGAGGCAAAGGTGCGATGCAAGACTCATCACATCGGTGAGGACCGAGAGCCATCAGAAATAACGCCGCAGATCGGCGGCTTCCGCCTCTGGCTTCCGATTCACGTTGAATGGCGCGACGAAACGGCCATCCTTGTCCATCAGATAAACCAGTGCCGTGTGGTCCATCGTATAGTCGCCGTTATCGAGCGGCACTTTTTTGGCATAGACGCGATAGGCCTTAAGCGCCGCATTGACCGACGCTTGATCGCCAGTCAGGCCACGCAAGTGCGGATCGAAATTCGATAGGTAGTCCTTGATCACCGCTGGCGTATCGCGCTCGGGATCGACAGTGATGAATACTGCTGCAGCGCGCTCGGCATCGGGCCCGAGCGCATGCATCAGCTGCGACATCTCGAACAAAGTGGTTGGGCAAATGTCGGGACAGTGTGTGAAGCCGAAGAACACCAGGAAAGGACGTCCCTTCAGGTCCTGATCGCTGACTGACTTGCCGTTCTGATCCTCGAGATGGAATGGGCCGCCGACCGCGGCGACCGCGGAGCCGACCGGCGAGGGGGCGCGGCCGGTGACGAAGATGATCGCGCCGAAAAACAAAAACAGCCCGCCGAGAAACGCGGCGAGCAAAAGCATGACGCGGGATGCATTCACCTTCATGAGCTACTTGCCGTCAGCCAAAGCATGCCGAAAACCCGGCGCGTATCGTTTCGAAAAATACCGTGGTGCCGTAATGCGCCCATAGCAGGCCAGTGCCGGCGAGCGCCAAGGCGACGAGCGCGCTGATGGCGAACAACGGTGCAGAAAGGCGTGGCCGTGCAATAGTTTCAGGCATGGCAAACATTCCAGCCCGGTTTAGATAGGCCGGAATTCGCCTGACGACAACGGCGAAAAGCACCGCAGGCGTTGCGGTGCCTCGTCGCTTGCTTCCGACGCGCGAGTTGTCGAAACGCTTACTGGCAGGTTGGGTACAGCTCGCTTAATTCCCGGCCACGCATCACGATCATCTGCGGCCGCAGTCCGCCATGCCGGTTGATCCAGGAGCGGATTTGCGACGGATAAACCCGCATGACCAGCGCGCTGCCGTGGCGGGTCGGCACCAGCGAACGCGAGGAATCGTTGTAATAGGATGCCGCATGGAAGCCCAAGGCCGCGCGCCGGGTGACGCAAACGTGGTCTCGGGGGACAATGCCAGTCAACAACGTGCAGGCCGAGAGGCACGGCCCATCGATGACGATCCGCTGGCCGGAATCGCGAATCTCGCTGAATTTCTGGATATACGAGGAAACCTCGCCTCCCGGATCGCCGACGATTCGAACATCCGCGGACGCCACGCATGTCACAAGGGCCGACGCGATGGCGCCGGCCAAGATTGCTTGCCATTTCATGGAGTACCCTCTCCCCTCAATCAAGAATCGGTATTACCCGGCATTGTGGCAAGAGTTCGGGGATTCCGCGTTCTTAATGCTGAAATGTTTGTCGGAGTTGCCAAATGTTGCGGCAAACGGTGCTATAAAGGCGCGGAAAGTCAAAACCCAGATCGGTTCCCCTTCGCCCAGCAAACCGTTTCAGTGAGTGCTGACAATGGACACGTCGGTTGCCCGCAAAACCAATATTCCCGATTTCGCTACGGCCTATTACCTGCTCGAAGGGCTAAATGAGATCGGCATCGATTACCTGTTCTGTAATTTTGGCACGGATCACGCACCAATTATCGACGAAATGGCACATCGCCGCAGGCGTGGCGAGCCGATGCCGACGATCGTGCGCTGTCCACACGAGAATACCGCGGCGCATATGGCGGCCGGCTATGCGCTGGTGACCGGCCGCGGCCAGGGCGTGCTGGTGCATGTCGATGTTGGCACGGCAAATACCGCAAATGGCATGCACAACCTGTTTCGCAGCCGCCTGCCCGTGCTGCTCATGGCGGGTAAGGCGCCCTATACGGTCAATGATGAGCTCGTCGGTTCGCGCGATACCTATGTGCATTTCGTGCAAGAGCCGTTCGACCAAGCCAGTCTGGTGCGGCCATACCTGAAATGGGAGTGGACGTTGCCGTCGGGC
>CATPBC010000437.1 GCA_955652195.1 uncultured Xanthobacteraceae bacterium
AGCGCTGAACGAGCGCGACTATGGCGATCTGTCCGGCTTGAACAAAGACGATGCGCGCAAGAAGTGGGGCGCCGAGCAGGTCCTGCTGTGGCGGCGGTCCTATGACGTCGCGCCGCCCGGCGGCGAAAGTCTCAAGGACACCGCGGCGCGCGTCTTGCCCTATTACATTCAGGAAATTCTGCCGCGCGTGCTTAAGGGCGACAACGTTCTAATCTCTGCGCACGGCAATTCGCTGCGCGCGCTGGTGATGGTGCTGGAAAAGCTGTCGCCGCAACAAATCGTCAAGCGCGAGCTGGCGACCGGCGTGCCGCTGATCTATCGGCTCAATGCCGATTCCACTGTCGCCAACAAGCAGGATCTGGCGGCGTGAGGCGTCGCGCTAGAGCGAGATGAGATTCGCCGAATCGCCATCCCGCTCTATTTGAGCATGATCTTTTCTGAAATCATGCTTTATGCCGCGAGCGTCACTTGACCGGCCTCCCAGCCGAGCATGGCACGCTTGCGGGTAAGGCCCCAGTGATAGCCGGTCAGCTCGCCGGCCTTGCCGATCACGCGATGGCACGGCACGACGAAGGCAATCGGGTTTCTGCCGACCGCGGCGCCGACCGCGCGCGCGGCGGCGGGGGTCGAAACCTTTCCGGCGAGGCCCGAATACGTGGTGAGCCGTCCCATCGGGACTTTAAGCAGCGTTTCCCAAACCCGCACTTCCCAATCGGTGCCGATCAGCACGACGCGAAGCGGCTGTTCTTGGCGCCATTGCCGCGAGTCGAATACGCGCTGGGCGATCGGCGCCGTGCGCGCAGTATTCTCGACGTAATCCGCCTTCGGCCAGCGCCGTTGCATATCGGCAAGCGCGGCTTGTTCCTCGCCGGCATCGGCAAAGGCCAAGCCGGCAAGCCCGCGGTCGGTCGCCATGATCAGCGCCTTGCCGAACGGCGAGGGATGAAAGCCGAAATGCACGGTCAGGCCTTCGCCGCCGGATTTCCATTCGCCGGGCGACATGGCTTCGTGAGTGACGAACAGATCATGCAGGCGGCCGGGGCCGGAAAGACCCACCTCATAGCTCGCGTCAAGCACGCTCGCCGAGTCGCGCAGGAGCTGCCGCGCGCCGTCGAGCGTCAGCGCCTGAAGAAAGGCTTTCGGCGTCAGCCCGGCCCAGCGGCGGAACAGGTGGTGCAGTTCGGTCGGTGTGACGCTAGCAGCCTCGGCGATGGCCTCGATTTCCGGCTGATCACGCCAATGGTCGCGAATATGTCCGATGGCGCGCCGCACCACCTCGTAATCAGCGGCGGCGTCGGACAGCGAAGTCGAGTCGAAAATGCGATCGGGCGACAACATGGCGGCCTCCATCATTTGCTCCCGATGTAAGGCGCCAAATTGCGCCAAACCACCCGATTCCTGACTGTTTTTACTATCGCAGCAGCGGAGAGGGTCCCTGGATCATGGCCCTGAATCATGGTCCCTGGATCGTCGTCCTCGTCGGTCCGCGCTTGGCCTCGCCGAGCGCACTGGTGAGGGCGTGCGCGAAGCTTGCTTTTTCGGCCGGGCTCAAAAAGCCGGCGATTGTCAGTCGCCGGCCACGCGAAACCAGGAAAAGCCGTTCGATGCCGAATTCCTGGTGCACGATGCGCTCGAGCCGCACCCACAGCGGATTTAGCGTCCATTGCCGCACGCCGCCGCGATGACTGACCTTGCGTACCGTCAGTTCCGAGCTGGTGACGGTGACCTCCTCATAGGCGCGCGCGCTGCGATAATTGGCGCGGAATGCGAAATAGACGAGCAGCACGTCGAGCCCGAAAAAACCGAATACCGGCCAGGCGCCGAGCGAGACAAAGATCACGCCGGCGATGAAGCTTAAGCCGCCCAGGCATAGCATGAAGATGAGGAAGCCTCTTGGACCAAGCGAACGGTGCGGCGTGATAATCGCCGAAAAGATTTTCGGGTCGACAGAATCACGTTCGCTGCGGTTATCGTCGCACTTATTGTCGTAGTTCATGGCGCCCATTATACGAAAATCTCGATGCCCAATAAAATGCCCAATAAAATGCCCAAGAAAATAAGGCTCTCGAAATCGCTGGCGCGCAAAACCGTCCAGCAACGGCTTGCGGCGGCGCGCAAGGGCAGGGCGGCCCAGGTTAAAGGCCTTGCTCGCGATCGCCAAGCCGCCGATCGCAAAGCCAACCTTGGCGAACTGCCGCAATGGACAACCGCGGAGATCGCTGAGGCGTTCCGGCGGTTCGCCGCCGCCAATCCGACACCGCGCGGCGAATTGGCTCACATCAATCCGTTCACGCTATTGGTCGCGGTAGTGCTTTCCGCGCAAGCGACCGACGCGGGGGTCAATAAAGCGACGCCGGCTTTGTTCAAGCTCGCCGACACGCCGGAAAAAATGGTCAAGCTCGGCGAGGCGCGCCTGCGCGATCTGATCAAGACCATCGGCCTTTACCGCACCAAGGCGAAGAACGTGATTGCGCTGTCGAAGCGGCTGATCGAGGAGCATAGCGGCCAGGTTCCGCACGATCGCGAGGCGCTGGAAGCCCTGGCGGGGGTCGGCCGCAAGACCGCAAATGTGGTGCTCAACATTGCGTTTGGCGAACCGACCATCGCGGTCGACACGCATATTTTTCGCGTCGGCAACCGCACCGGCCTTGCCACTGGCAAGACGCCGCTCGAAGTGGAGATGAAATTGCTGGCGGTGGTGCCGGAGCAATACCGGCTGCACGCCCATCACTGGCTGATCCTGCACGGCCGCTATGTCTGCGTGGCGCGCCGGCCGCTATGCGAAAAATGCGTGATCGCCGATTTGTGCAAATGGCCGGGCAAGGTCGTCAATTCGCCAGTCCAGATCGGGAATGCGAACAAATAAACGTTTTTTGTGTTCGACCGCACGGCAATCCACATAGTTATCCCCAAACGCGAGTCGTGTTCGCCGATGTACGCTTTAGCTTGAGACTCCGGAACGATGAGCTATCCTCGCTGTCAGATCGGTCGCGTTTGGTTCTGCCGAATGTGACGATCACCAAGGTCAGATTGGCCTGGGTGTGGCTGCCGCTACCAGCGTCGCATCAAGTGGCTGATTTGGATCATGGTTTCCCTGCTGCGGGTAGCAGCGCAAGGAACGTGACGGGCGGGCGCAAGCTCGCCCGTCATGATTCTTGGGCGCTTTTTCGCACTAAGCCTTGATTGACCGCCGCGCCGCTTCGCGGCGATCATGCGGTCATGGCGAAATTCATAAACCGGCGGCGGTTCACCATCGAGTGGGGCCATTGCGACCCCGCGGGCATCGTCTTCAACAGCCGCTTTTTCGAGTTCTTCGACTGGGGCACCTGGATGCTGTTCGAGGCCGCGCTCGGCGTGAAGCCGTCCGATCTGTCGGCCGCTTTCGGCATTGTCGGCCTGCCTTTGGTCGATGCCGGTGCGCGTTTTCTGGCGCCGGCGCGCTTTGGCGATGTCGTCGAACTGACCTCGCAAGTTCGCGAGTTTCGCCGCTCAAGTTTCGATGTCGCGCATCGGCTGCTCGTCGGCAGCACCGTGGCGGTCGAGGGTCATGAGACGCGGGTGTGGGCGGCGCGCGACCCGACCGATCCGGCGAAAATGAAGTCGCAACCGATACCGTCCGAAGTCACGGCGCGCTTTCACGCCTGACGTCGAAAATGCGATCCCGGCCGTAGCGGGACCTCGCGCGCGGCAGCGGTTCGCCGGCGGAAATGCACAGCCTCAGCCGATCGGAGCCGGCGCCGCGCCGCATGTCCTTATGAGCAAGTAGCGAGGCATAGAGCGTCGGCACGCCGTAGAAGATCGTCGGCCGGTGTCGCCGCATCGTTTCGAAGACCGCTTCCGGAGTCGGCCGCTGCGGCAGCAAGACGGTTGTGGCGCCAACCGACAGAGGAAACGCCATGGCGTTGCCCAGGTCGTAGGAGAAAACAGCTTGGCCGCCGAAAATACTGCGTGGCGCAACGCCGCGTCCCTGCCTCGATATGCGAAGGCTTCCTTGCCAGGCGGTCGGTTTTGGAGGAAATTCACAGCAAAGAACGACAACGGAGGATACGCCGATGGAAATCATTCCTCTGCGTCCTGGCTTCGGTGGCGAATTGCGCGGCGTGACGCTTGCCGACGTGGCTGCGCACGATGCCGCTTACCAAGCGGTGCGCGCGGCCTTCGAGGAATATTCGGTCCTGGTGTTCCGCAACCAGGACGTCAGCAATGAGAGCCAGCTTGCCTTCTCACGCCGCTTCGGGCCGCCTGAAACCACCAAGGTCGGCTCGCTCGGTACCGGAA
>CATPBC010000438.1 GCA_955652195.1 uncultured Xanthobacteraceae bacterium
AAATCGATGCGTCCGGTCATCAGATCGGACAGCGCCTCCACCGGACCGCGATACGGAATGTGCTGGACCTGCAATCCGGCGGCCAGGCGAAACCGTTCACCGGCAATATGCGAGGCGGAGCCGATTCCAGCAGAAGCAAAATCGAGCTGTCCAGGTCTTGCTCTGGCCGCGGACACAAGTTCGGCAACGGTGTTGAAGTTTTTGCCTGGCGCGGCCACCAAGACGCTCGGCTGTGCGCCGAGCATCGCTATGGGTAGGAGGTCATGGAGTTCGTCGTAGGGCAGGGTGTTGTGCAGAATGACCGCCGAGCTCATCGACGCCGAGCTCAACAGCAGCGTATAGCCGTCAGGCTCCGCCCGCACCACCGCGGCAACCCCGACAATCCCGCCGCCGCCGGGGCGATTCTCGACCACAAATGCCTGGCCGATCTGCTGCCCGACCTGATCGAGCACGAGCCGCGCCACGATGTCATTGGCGCTGCCGGCGGTGAAGGGGCTCACCACCAGGACCGGACGCGTTGGCCAATCTTGCGCGGCAGCCGGGCTGCCGGCGCCAAGCACGATTAACAAGCCAGCCGCTGCTAGAAGACACGTCACCCGCAGATTCATGCTCCGGGCATTCTGATATGAACTGTGTCGGCGTGCCAGCCCGATGAAAATCGCGGATTTCACCGGCACGTCGTTCCGGTCTAAACTTGGCCTATGTCACTCATTGCCAATGCCACCCCTTCCATCACCGGCTTGAGCCCGATTCGCCACGACTGGACGCGGGAGGAGATCGGCGCGCTATTCGACCTGCCGTTTCCGGAGCTCATGTTCCGCGCGCAAACCGCGCACCGCCAGCATTTCGATCCGACCGAGGTGCAGATTTCGACGCTATTGTCGATCAAGACCGGCGGCTGCCCGGAGGATTGCGCCTATTGCCCGCAGAGCGCGCGCTACGATGCCGGCGTTCGCGCCGAGAAGCTGATGGCGCTTGAGACGGTGCTTGCGGAAGCCCGCGCCGCCAAAAGCGCTGGCGCGAGCCGATTCTGCATGGGAGCGGCCTGGCGCTCGCCCAAAGATCGCGAGCTCGACGCGGTCTGTGAGATGGTCGAAGCCATCAAGGCGCTTAGGCTTGAGACTTGCGCCACGCTTGGCATGTTGACCGCCGCGCAGGCGCGCCGGCTGAAAGAATCCGGCCTGGATTATTACAACCACAACCTCGACACCTCGCCGGAATTTTACGGGCAGATCATCACCACGCGCGTCTACCAGGACCGGTTGGAGACACTGGATCACGTGCGCGCGGCCGGCATCCATGTCTGCTGCGGCGGCATTGTTGGAATGGGCGAGACGCGCGCCGACCGCGTCGGCATGATCGCAGCTTTGGCCGGCCTGCCGGTGCACCCGGAATCGGTGCCGATCAACATGCTAGTCCGCGTCGCCGGCACACCGCTCGGTGACGAGCCGATGCTCGATCCGCTCGAATTCGTGCGTACCGTCGCCGTCGCCCGCATCACGATGCCGCGCGCGGTGGTGCGGCTCTCCGCCGGGCGTGAAGATATGAACGAAGAGACGCAGGCGCTCTGTTTTCTTGCCGGCGCCAATTCGATCTTTTATGGGCCGAAGCTCCTCACCACGCCCAATCCCGAACGCGACCGCGATCGTGTGCTGATGGAGAAGCTCGGCTTGAGCCCGATGGAGCCGCAGTGACGCTGCAGCGAGGTTTATCCGCCTAGTGACCTGGAAACGGCTGAACCTAACAGGCTCCTTGTTTCACACCCCCGCCGCCCCGCCATCCGCGCGCGGGTCGTGCGCGCCTTCACAGCTGCCGTTCGGGTGCAGCACCACCGCCCCGGCATGGCCCATAACGTCCGAATAGGGCTCAGATAGTATGTCGATATCGTGCCCGGCGGCGGCGAGCGCGTCGATCAGCTGCCCGTCGAAACGCGATTCCAAACGCAGCGCCGTGCGCGGCGCGCCCCAGGTGCGCCCGAGCACCCAGCGCGGCCGATCGACCGCTTCCGGCAGCGTTTGGCGGAAATCCACGTAGCGGGTGAACACCGCGGCTTGCGTCTGCGGCTGGCCGTCGCCGCCCATGCAGCCATAGGCCATGACGCGCCCGTCCTTGAGCACGGCGAGCGCTGGATTGAGCGTATGGAACGGCAGCCGGCCCGGCGTCAGAAAATTGAGCGCCCCAGGTTGCAGCGAAAAGCTCGCGCCGCGATTCTGCATCAACACGCCGGTGCCAGGCAGCACGCAGCCCGAGCCGAATTCCCAGTAGAGCGACTGAATATACGAGACGACAAGGCCGGACGTATCGGCCGCGCCCATCCAGATAGTATCGCCTGCATTCGGCGAGAGCGGCCAAGCCGCGGCCTTGCGCCGATCGATCTTCATCGCTTCGCCGGCGAGGTAGCGCTCTTCGAGCACGCGGTCCAAGGAATGCGCGAGATAATTCGGATCGGTGATGAGCCGGTCGCGCATCCGCAACGCGCGCTTGGTCGCTTCGACCAGGCCGTGAATGTGATCGAAGCTTTCTGCCTCGCGCGCGCCGAGGCGGGCGAATAAAGCAAGGATCATCAACGATACGGCGCCCTGGGTCGGCGCGTCGGTATTGAACAGCGTACCCCAGGGCAACGTGACCCGGAGCGGGTCGGCGAGCGCCGCGCGGTAGCGCTCAAGGTCGGCCCGCGCAAGCGGACTGTGGATGCGTTCGAGATCGGCCGCCATCTCGCGTCCGACATCGCCGCGATAGAAATCCTCGAGCCCGGCATGGGTCAGGTGCTCAAGCGTAGCCGCGAACGCTTCCTGCTTTAGAACGGCGCCGACATGTGGAACCTTGCCATCGACTAGAAAGTGCGCGGCGAAACCCGGCACGTCTTTGAGCCCGGTGAACTGCTCCTCCGTCAGTCGCGCCTGGCTGCGCGTGACGGTGTAGCCATTGCGCGCCTGCACAATGGCGGGCGTGAGCAGAACCTTGAGCGGCAACCTTCCGCCGCGCGCCTGTGCCGCTTCCAGCGCGAGCATCCAGCCGCCGACCGCACCAGGCACTGTGAGTGCCGCGAGCGGCCCGCGTACCGGCATGATCTCGTAGTCGCGATAAAGCTCGGGCTTGGCCGCCAAGGCCGCGGGACCTGCCGCCATGATGGCGCGCACGCGGCCAGACGGCTCGCGGATGAGCCAAAAGCCGTCGCCGCCGAGGTGGTTCATATGCGGATAGACGGCGGCGATGGACGCGGCCATGGCCAACATGGCTTCGAGCGCATTACCGCCTTCGGCGAGGATCGACCGGCCGGCCTCTACAGTCGCGAAATGCGGCGCACAGACGGCCCCATACCGGTGCCCGGCGCTATGCAAGTTCACGGAATTTGCCATTGTTTGTTTACGCCACCGCAGCTTTGCCCGTGGCAAAGCCGCGCTTGCGCAACAGCGCGTCGGCGGTCGGCAGGCGGCCCCGGAAGGATTTGTAAGCCTCGGCCGGATCCTGCCGCCCCCCGGCGGCGTAGATGCAATCGCGTAGCCGTTTCGCTGTGGTGCGATCGAAAATATCACCGGTCTCCTCGAATGCCGCAAAAGCGTCGGCATCGAGCACTTCCGACCACATATAGCTGTAATAGCCCGCGGCATAGCCGCCCCCGGAGAAGATGTGCGCAAAGTGCGGCAGCCGATGCCGCATGACGATTTCTTGCGGCATAGCGATGCGCGCGAGGCTCTGCGCTTCGAAGGCGCGGGCGTCGAGCGTTCGATCGCCCGCATTCGGCGGCGGCAGCGAATGCAGATCGAGATCGACTTCGGCGCAGGCGATATATTCCACCGTGGCGAAGCCCTTGTTGAAATTGCGCGCGGCGACGAGCCTTTGCAGAAGCTCTTCGGGCATCGCCGCGCCAGTCTGGTAGTGCAGCGCAAAGCGCCGTAACAGCTCCGGTTGTTCCAGCCAGTGCTCGTATAGCTGCGACGGCAGCTCGACGAAGTCGGTCACGACATTAGTTCCGGCAATCGTCGGATAAGTGACGGCAGACAAGAGGCCGTGCAGCGCATGGCCGAATTCGTGGAACAAGGTGCGCGCG
>CATPBC010000439.1 GCA_955652195.1 uncultured Xanthobacteraceae bacterium
CTCGTGTTTCGCTGTTCGGGCTACCCGCGTGCATTCGCGGTCGCGCTCATTTTCGTCGTGCTGTCGGCCGCCGAGGCCTTGGCGCACTGTTTCGTCGGGGCACGCTTCCTGCCCGCGACGCTTGCCACCGACGACCCTTGCGTCGCCGATGAAATCTCGCTGCCGACTGTGTCCTGGTCCAAGACCGCTGACATGCCGCCGGCAACGGAGTGGGACGTCTCGGTAGACCTTGCAAAACGCATCACCGAGGATTTTGGAATCTCGATTGGCCAGACATGGTCGCAAATCCACCAACCTGGCGGGTTCACCGCGGCGGGTTTCGGCAACCTCGAAACTACCGCGCAGTATCAGCTGCTCAAAAACAGTGAGCACGAATTGGCCCTGCTTCTTGGGCTCATCGTCGATTGGGGCGGCACCGGCGCCATCAATTCCGGATTAGCCACGCCATTTACCGTGCTCACGCCGACCTTCTATTTCGGCAAAGGCTTTGGCGACCTGCCGGATTCGTTCGGATGGTTGCGCGCCTTCGCCGTCACCGGACAGATCGGCTACCAGATTCCGACCCGCTCCTTCGACATCGTGCAAGGCACGCCTATTCCGCAGGTGCTGGTTTATGGCGGATCGATTCAGTACAGCATGCCTTATCTGAAATCGGAAATTCGCGATTACCAGTTGCCCGATTTCATCAATCACCTCATCCCGATCGTCGAGGCGCAACTTTCAACGCCGGTCTCCAACAATTTCGGGAATAGCCCGATAACCACGGGAACGATCAATCCGGGCGTGATCTGGGTAGGCACTTACTTCCAAGTCGGCGCCGAGGCGGTATTTCCGGTCAACCACGCCAGTGGGACCGGTGTCGGCTTCCTCGGCCAGTTGCATCTTTATCTCGATGATATGTTCCCGACCACGATCGGCCGGCCGCTGCTCGGCGGCAGCTCGGCTCCTCCGCAACAACTCAAATTCTGAGGCACAGTCATGCGAATGCGCGTTCTTATTATTGCTTTGCTGTTGGCATCGTTCGGCAGGGTCCCCGCGCATGCCCACGCTTTCCTTGATCACGCCAGTCCGCTTGTCGGCAGCACCGTAGCGAGCGCGCCGCACGAGGTCTCGTTGACGTTCACGCAGAACCTCGAGGCGGCTTTCAGCAATGTCGAGGTGACGGGCCCAAACGGCGCCCGCGTCGATGCGGGCAAGCCGCAGATCAGCGGCAACACTATGCGCGTCGGACTTAAAGCCGCGGGCCCGGGGACCTATCACGTGCACTGGCATGCGCTGTCCGTCGACACGCACACCACGCAAGGCAGCTTCACATTCCGTGTCGGCGGACCATAACTTGAACGACCCGCTGATTTATGTGCGCGCACTTCACTTCGCCGCCACCATCACGGGGGGGGCGTCGTGTGGTTTATTGCGTTCATCGGCGAGCCGGCGTTCCGGCACGCGAAACAAGACACGGGCGCCGCCCTAGTTGTCCGAAACCGTCTCGCCTGGATCGCATGGATCGGTCTCCTTGGGGCCATACTCTCCGGAGTGCCCTGGTTTGTCCTCACCGCGGAGTCGATGAGCGGTCAGCCGCTGGGCCAACTCGCCTCGCAAGGGGTGCTGTGGACCGTGCTGTTGCAGACCGATTTCGGCCACAACTGGCTCCTGCGCTTCGTGCTGGCCTGCGTGCTCGACGCTTTGTTCGTTCACTTCCTGTCAGCAGAGGGCATGAGATCGCTTTGGCTGAAGACGGTCACGGTAATTTTGGCCGCCGCTCTCGTCGGCAGCCTGGCTTGGGCCGGTCACGCCATCGGCGGCCGAGGCGTCGAAGGCCTTCTTCATCCAGCCGCAGACGTCCTGCATCTGATTGCCGCGACGGCCTGGGCCGGAACGCTCGTTCCCCTTGCTCTACTACTGACGATGACGGGAGTAGGTGCAGATACGCTCGCGGCAGCGCGAACGGCAACGGTGCGCTTTTCAACACTCGGCATTGTGAGCGTCGCGACGATCCTGTTCACCGGCATCGTCAACACGTGGTATCTCGCGGGCAGCATTTCGGCGCTGGTGGGAACTGATTACGGCCGTCTGCTCCTGACAAAATCGCACTCTTCCTAGGAATGGTCGGAATAGCAGCTGTCAATCGGTTGCGGGGCGAGGTCAGTTCAGGGCCAATAAGCGACATTGGACTGCCTATTCGATCACCTCGTCGGCGCGCAGCAGGAATGACTACGGAATCGTCAGCCCCAGTGCCTTCGCGGTGGTCAGATTGATGACGAGATCGAACTTGGTGGGCTGCTCGACCGGGATATCGCTCGGTTTCGCCCCGCGCAGAATCTTGTCGACATAATCGGCGGCGCGTCGATACTGGTCCAGGGCGCTTGGTCCATAGGACATCAGACCTCCAGCTTCGACGTAGTCCCGATAGCCGTGCATCGTCGGCAATCGCGCGCCGAGCGCCAAGGAGTTGATGCGAATGCGGTTGGTGTTTACGAGCGGGTCGCCCATGCATTTATGGAAGTTGAAGAGCTTATGGCCTAGGAAGGAGTAAACAAATGGCAGAGTCTCAAAAGGGTGTTGGCACCGATGCCATCACCGCAATTATCGCGGCTATACTTGCGCTAGCTAATGCGCTCGACAAAAAAGGCACGCTTTCATTCGAAGAATATCGCGATGCGCTTTTGAGCATGTATCGAGAAATGCCGCACGAAGATGCCAGCGGGGATGCGGGTCACATATTCGATGGCATGCTGTCTCAGCTCGAACGCGCGATAAGGAATCGCAAGAGACAAACGTAAACGCGCGGACCAAAGGTGATCTCATAATGACTTGGAAAATCAAAATTAAGGGCGATAAATACATCGCCGAAGTACTTTCGGACGATCTCAGCCACGCCATTTTCAAAGCGGATGAATGGCGGAGCCAAGGGGCGGAGGTTTGGATCGAGGAGGAAAACGGCAACAAGGTAGACGAAGCTACGCTGAGTAAGGC
>CATPBC010000440.1 GCA_955652195.1 uncultured Xanthobacteraceae bacterium
AATAAATCTCGGCATGATTGAGCCCGAAGGCCTTTACTTCGATTGTGACGTAGCCCGGTTGCGGGGTTGGATCGGGACGCTCCTCGATCTGCAAGACTTCGGGTCCGCCATACTGCTTGATCACGATTGCACGCATTGCCGTTCACCGGTGGGGGTTTGCTGTCATTCACTCGCGGTGGCCTGGATAAGCGAGAATGAAATCGATAAAAAGAATGAAACGTTGATCTTCTTGATAGAAGAATCCTATGGAGCCGACGCTTCACCAGCTTGTTTGTTTCGACGCGGTGGTGACCGAGGGCAGCTTTCAGGCGGCGGCCGAAAAGATTGGGCGGGCGCAGCCGTCGGTCTCCGCGGCCGTCAAAAATCTTGAGAGCCAAGTGGGCTTGGTGCTGCTCGACCGCAGCGGCTATCGCGTTGCGCTGACGGAAGCGGGTCGCTCATTCCACGAGCGGACGCGCATTTTTCTCCACGAGCTCTCCGCGCTCAAAAATCATGCGGCGCAACTCGCGATGGGCGCGGAGAGCGAGTTGCGCGTCGTGATCGGGGATCTTTGTCCGCTACCGCAAACGCTGGCGCTGCTGCGGCGCTTCTTCGACGATTGCCCGGGCACGCGTTTGCATCTGCATTTCGAGGCGATCACCGGACCGTGGGAGCGTCTGTTCGACGGGGACGCCGACCTCATTCTTCATCACATCGACAAAGCGGATCCGCGTTTGGAGTTTCTGGGTCTCTTTTCGGTGCGCGTCATGCCCGTCGTGGCGCCCGGGTTCCTGCGATTCCCGATCTCGCGTTCGATCACGCCGGAGCAAATGCGCGATTACGCGCAATGCGTCATCCGCGACACCGTGCGGCATACGCCGCCGCGCGATTACTTTGTGGTTGAAGGCGCCCGCAGCTGGACGGTGAGCGATCAGCTCATGAAACGAGAGCTGATCTTGCAGGGCATGGGATGGGGACATATGCCGAAGTTCCTCATCGATCAGGATTTGCGCGAAAAACGTCTCATCGACATCACCGGCAAACATCTCAGAGGCGGCACGGCCGACATCGTCGCGGCGCGGCGGCGTGAAGTGCCGCATGGGCCCATCGCCAATCGGCTATGGTCCTATATCGAAGAGCGGGCAACGGCTTTCGTTGAAGCCATCAGCTAGCGCACGAACCCGACCACATCCTTGACCGCGTTCATTGTTTGACCCGCCAGCTTTCGCGCGCGTTCGGCGCCATCGGCGAGCACCGCATCGATCGCCGCCGGATCGTGCAGGAGGCGTTTCATTTCGGCGCCGATCGGGCCGAGTTTGGCAACCGCAAGGTCGGTTAGCGCCGCCTTGAACGTTGAGAATTGTGCGTTGCCGAATTGTTTGAGCACACCGGCCCGATCGGTATCCGCAAGCGCCGCATAAATCCCAACCAGGTTGTCGGCCTCAGGCCGGCTCGCCAAACCCTTTTCATCGCTCGGCAGCGGCTCTGGATCGGTCTTGGCGCGGCGGATTTTCTGTGCAATCGCGTCAGCATCGTCGGTAAGGTTGATGCGCGAGAAATCGGAGGCATCCGACTTTGACATTTTTTTTGATCCGTCGCGCAGCGACATCACGCGCGTCGCTTCGCCGGTGATCAGCGGCTCAGGCAGCGGAAAGAACGCGTCGCCAAAGCCTTTGTCCCGGATCGATTGGCTGAAATCGTTATTGAATTTCTGCGCGATATCGCGGGACAGCTCCAAATGCTGCTTCTGGTCTTCGCCGACCGGCACATGAGTTGCGCGATAAACCAGGATGTCGGCGGCCATTAGCGTTGGATAAGCATAAAGACCGATCGAAGCGTTCTCGCGATCCTTGCCGGCTTTCTCTTTGAACTGTGTCATGCGGTTGAGCCAGCCGAGCCGCGCCACGCAATTGAAAATCCAGGCGAGCTCGGCGTGTTCGGCGACCTGGCTTTGGTTGAACACGGTATTTTTTCTGGGATCGATGCCGCAGGCGAGAAATGCCGCTGTGACCTCGCGGATCGCATGCGGCAATTCGCTCGGCTCCTGCCACACCGTGATGGCGTGCAGGTCGACGACGCAATAGATGCAATCGAAGCGATCCTGCAGCTCGACGAATCGCTTGATGGCGCCGAGATAGTTGCCGAGATGAAGATTGCCGGTTGGCTGCACGCCGGAAAAAATCAGCTCCTTGAATTTCATGGTTGGCAAAGACCTCGCTAAAACGTGCCAGCCGATCCGCTTGATACAGGTGATACAGGCGTGGCGTGACGCGGTTCGGCGGTGTCCCCCATGCCACGCCGTTGGCTTGCCGTGCAAGAGGTGGTGGTTATAGTGCGCGACCCCGCGCGACCGCCTCCGACCTAGCCCGAGATCACGAAATGTCAGCAACCCCTCGCTACGATGTCCTGGGCATCGGCAATGCCATCGTCGATGTGATTGCCCGCGCGGACGACGATTTTCTGCTGGCGCACGGCATGCGCAAGGGCACCATGGCACTGATCGATGAGGGGCGCGCGCAGGCGATCTATGACGCGATGGGCCCGGCGGTCGAGATGTCGGGCGGGTCCGCGGCCAATACCGTCGTCGGTGTTGCCGGTTTCGGCGCCCGCGCGGCATTCATCGGCAAGCTTAAAGCCGACAGCCTTGGCCGGGCATTCAGCCACGATATCCGTGCCGCCGGCGTGACCTTCGCGACGCTGCCGGAGTCCGATGGGCCATCGACCGGACGCTGCTACGTGCTGGTGACGCCGGACGGCGAGCGCACAATGAACACCTATTTGGGCGCAGCTCAGGATCTGCATCCGCGCGACGTGAATGAGGAGATGATTGCATCGAGCGCCGTTACCTATCTGGAAGGCTATCTGTGGGATCCTAAGCACGCCAAAGAAGCTTTCCTCAAAGCGGCCAAGATCGCCCATGGCAGCGGCCGTAGAGTCGCGCTGTCGCTGTCGGATGCGTTTTGCGTCGACCGCTGGCGGGACGAATTCCTCGAGCTGATGCGTTCGCGCACCGTCGATCTGATCTTCGCCAACGAAGCGGAGCTGCACAGCCTCTACCAAACCTCCGATTTTGACGGCGCCATTGCCGCATTACGCGCCGATATCGCCGCGGCAGTGGTGACGCGCAGCGAGAAGGGCTGTCTCGTGGTCGGTCCCGAAGGGATCGAGGCGGTGCCGGCTTTTCCGGTCGAACGCGTCATTGACACCACCGGGGCGGGCGATTTGTTCGCGGCCGGCTTCTTATCCGGGCTCGCCCGTGATCTCGACGACCGCACTTGCGGCCGGCTCGGTGCGCTCGCGGCGGCCGAAGTCATCCAGCATCTCGGCGCCCGCCCCGAAGTCTCGCTGCGCCAGCTCGCGCGCGAGAACGGTCTCGCCGATTAGATTTTGGCAGGCGGCTTTCGGCCGAAAGCGCACCGGTAACCAATCGCTAACCAAAGCCGGTTAACGACTGGTCAACTACGCTGGAGATCCGAAATGGCCGAGAGCCCCAATCACGCCGCAGCCGGCGCTGAGGCAGCCACAAGCGACGCTGGCAAGTCGCAAATCGTCAATCTGCCGGCGCTGGTTGCGCCCGCGCCCGGCGCAGCTGAACATCACGTCGAGGACAAAGCGGCTGGCCAATCGGCGGAGGCGACTGGCACTCCCGTAGCACGAGTCCGCTCCAAGCGCTTTATGATGCTCGCCGCGAGCGTCGCTTTCGCCGCGGGATTTGGATCATTTGTCGGTTCGGTTTCTGGTTCGGGATTGGTTCGGTTTATCTATCCACCGCCGGCCTCGGTCCCGGCGCCAGCGAGCGGAATTGAGAACACAAATGCGGCCATGCGAGAGATCAAGCTTGAACTGGCCCAGGTCGCCGCACTCAAATCGAGCCTCGAAAACACAGCCCGCAACAC
>CATPBC010000441.1 GCA_955652195.1 uncultured Xanthobacteraceae bacterium
GAAATAGCGCTGCCGCCGTGCGCGTGATGGTCAGGAGACCACGAACGCCTGTGACTATACGGTCAAGCACGGGTGAGTCTCTAAAGTGTAATGCAAAACGGACCGGCGCTTTAGAACTTTAAATCGCCGCGCTCGAACGCAATCCGCACCTGGTTCACTGCGTCGCCCCCTGCGCGGTCCGTTTGGCCGCCTCCGCTACAATCTCGTAAGCAACGTGGAGCGCAGGTTTGGGCTTTGACACGTCCTCGCCGACGCTGGCGATGGTCTGCATGAACTTCGCTTGATCCGCCGGCGAAAGGCTAATCAGTTCGCCGCCACCGGCAGTCCATGTTTCGCGCGCCTTGTTGAACAGTGCGAGCGCAACCGGATTGATCGCCACGGTCTCGGCGGCGGCGTCTTTGTCGATGATCTTCTGCAAGTCGGGCGGCAATGAATCGTACCAAGTCTTGCTGATCTCGACCATCAGGAAGATCGAGGGCTGGTTGATCTCCGTGATGTATTTTGCGGCATCCTGATAGTGAAAAGCGGAGAACACGGTGATGCCGGCAATCGCGCCGTCGATCGCGCCCTGCTGGAGCGCGGGCAGGACGTCGCCAAGCGTCATCGCGACCGGCGTCGCGCCCAACCGCTTGAGCGCTTCAGATTGGAAGTCGGACGCGAATATGCGGATCTTCTTGCCCTTGAAATCCGACAAATTTCGCATCGCCGCCTTTGACGCGAGCGAATCCGGTTGCACAATGAACATTCCCGCGCCGTGCAGTCCCTTGTTGGCGCCAAGGCCGAGCATGAGCTTGAGCACTGCCGGATCCGCGGCGAGGCGTTGGCCATGCTCCAGTGAGTTAACCAGGCCTGGCGCGGCTATGACTTCGAAGCGTTCATCGACCCCGACAAAAAACTCCGGCGGAACAACCGCAACCTGGATGGCGCCGAACTGCACGCCTTCAATCTGTCGCGGGATCGAGCCCAATTGGCTCGCCGGATAAACCTCGCCTTTGATTCTGCCGCCCGAGTCGCGCTCGACCGCGGCGGCAAAATTCTTAGCGAGCAGGTGCGGACCGTCGTTGATGGTCGGTGTCGTTATTTTCATAACGTAGGTTTTTTCTTGCGCGTGCGCCGCGCTCAGAGCAAAGGCGATCGACAGCACAAAACCGCCCGCGATGGCTCGCCTCAGGCGATCCCGCTCTAACAAGCGCATAGGTTCCTCCCCTCCGTCACTTCCCGGCTGATCGAGCGTAAGAGACCGCCCTAACGGGTCCGCCGCGCCGCGTCGCTGATAATATGATAGGCGGCACGAAGCTCTGGTTTAGTCGCGGAGACATCTTCCCCGACGCTTGCCAGCGCATTTATCATCGCCGACTGTTCCTCCGGCGGCAAGCTAATCACTTCGCCACCGCCGGACATCCAGTCCTGCCGCGCCTTGGCGTTGAAATCGACCACCGACGAGTTGATCCTCACCGACTCCGCGCTTGCTGCTCTGTCAACGATATCCCGCAAATCCGCCGGCAAGCCGTCGTACCATTTTTTGCTGAGTTCGACGATCCCAAAGATAACGGGTTGGCCGATCTCGGTAACATATTTCGCCGCATCCTGATAATGCATCGTTGCAAAAACTGTGGTGCCGGCGATCGCGCCGTCGAGGACATTATCCTGCAATGCCGGCAACACTTCAGCCAGTGTCATCGGTTTTGGCGTAGCACCGAGCCGCTGCAGCGCCTCCTTCTGGAATTGCGAAGCGAAAATTCGAATCTTTTTGCCCTTGAAATCATCGAGATGACGAATGGGCTTTATGGCGACCACAGCGGACGGCGCGACCATGAACAGTCCGACGCCATGCAGTCCTTTGTCCGCGCCGAGCCCGAGCATCACCTGCTTGACGGCCGGATCGGCGGCCATGCGTTGTCCGTTCGTCGTCGAGTTGACGAGACCTGGAGCCGCTAGCAGCTCGAAACGTTCATCAATACCGACCAGAAATTCGGGCGGCACGACGATGCATTGGATCGCGCCGAACTGGACACCTTCGGCTTGGCGCTGGGTCGAACCCAATTGGCTGCCCGGGTAAACCTCGACTTTGATGCGGCCTCCTGAATCTTTTTCAAGCGTGGCCGCATAGCTTTTGGCAAATTGGTGCAACCCGTCGTTCAAGGTGGCGAGCGCTATTTTCATGACATAGGGCTTGTCCTCCGTGGCGAACGCCGCGGCGCTCGCCGCCAGCGAGATCAAGAGCGCAGCGATCAACCTGCGCACTGCGGCTTTTCCTTTGGTGGCAAACATAAGTATCTGTGACCGCTGCCGAGTCGGTGGCGGTGGCGGCCTACCGCCTGTGATCACTGCTTGGCCGGTTCCATTGCGGCGGCAAAATTCGGCACTGCATCGCGCAACACACCGTAGATTGCAGCACGCTCGCCAGCGTGCAGATCAAGTTTGAGTTTAGCGATCCAGCTCTCAACCATTTCGACAGAAGGGCAAACTGGGGCGGCGGCGACCACGCCTTCGATTCCGATTTCGGAAGTTGGCTCCTCGTGCGCGAATAGAATTTCGTTCAGCCGTTCGCCCGGTCGAATGCCAGTGAAAACGATATCGACATCCCGGCCCGGCTCGAGGCCGCTAAGGCGAATCATCCGTTCTGCAAGATCGACGATTTTGACAGGCTGACCCATGTTCAGCACGTAAACGGACGTGCTCGAATGCGCCGTGTCGAGCGCGTGGCTCGCCGCGGTTATGACGAGGTCGCAAGCTTCGCGGATCGTCATAAAATAACGCACCATATCCGGATGCGTCACCGTGACTGGCCCGCCCGCCTCGATCTGAGCCTTGAATTTCGGCACGACCGAGCCATTGGAGGCCAGCACGTTGCCGAATCGCACCGCGATCATGCGCGTCGGCGGTCTGCCGCCGTTGGTGCGGTTGGCGCCCTTGCCGTCTCCATCCAGGGCCTGACAATACATTTCTGCAAGCCGCTTGGTCGCGCCCAGCACCGAGACCGGATCGATCGCCTTATCGGTCGAGATCATCACCATCGCCTCAGCCCCGGCGCTGCGCGCGGCGTCAGCGACGTTGACCGAGCCAAACACGTTGGTCTTGATGCCCTCCTCCCAATCGCGCTCCAGAAGCGGTACGTGTTTGAGCGCGGCGGCATGGAAAACAAGATTAGGCTTGCAATCGGCGATCAGTTTAAAGATTCGATCGCGATCGCGGATATCGGCGATGCGTCCGTCAATTATCGTGTCGCTCGATTTGACCGCCAATCGCTCGAGGACTGCGTGCAATGCCGGTTCTGAATTCTCGACGACCAGCAATCTTCCTACGCCAAAATTGACGACCCGATCGCAAATTTCGGAGCCGATCGACCCGCCGCCGCCGGTGACCACTATCGTTTTGCCGCGAATAAAATGTTCAAGGCGGCGATAATCGATTTTCACGCTCGGCCGCAGCAGCAGATCCTCGACATTGATCGGCGTCAGGCGCAAAGCCTCGTCGCCGCCGCCGAGCGAGGGCATGCGGCTGGCGGCAAGGCCGAGGCGGCGCGCCAACATGAGCATGGTTTCCGGATGCAGTTCCGGCTCAAGCGCGCTCGGCGTGAGAACCAAGCGACTGACGCTGATGCCTTCCGATCGCAAGCCAACGATGACCGATTCCAGATCTGTGAGAAAACCGCGCACCGGCACGTCGCGCAGCGCTTGGTCCTGGTCGGCCGAAGATGGTGAAAGAATCCCAACCGGTAGGACATTCTTCACGGCACCGCTCTCGATCGCGCGTAGCAGCACCTCCGCGTCCGCGGCGCGGCCAGCGATCAGCGTCGGCATGGCATCCGGGCCTTTGACGTGCTGCTGTGTTCGCGAAAGCCTGAACAGCCGATATGCGATCCGCGGCCCGCCCAAGAAGAACATCTGCAGGAACCAATAGAGCGCGATCGTGATTTTGCCGAAGAAGAACGTCCCAAACAGTGTCGGATACAAAAGCACATAATCGAGCACGAGCAGCGAAATCGCGAGAACCGTGACCGCCTGGAAAATGTTGCGTAGGTCCGGCAGCGAAGCGAAGCGCCACTTCGCCATGTAGAGGTGGAAATACCAGTAGATCATTCCGGCATAGACGACGTAGCAAGGCAGGATAAAAATGAGCCAGGAATAGCGTTCCTCCAGTCCGCCGTTCTGCCCATTCTCGAAGCGGATATAAAGCGTCGCCGCCATCGCCAGCACGGTGACGACGAGATCGTGCAGGACGATCAGAACGCGCCGCGGATTACGCAAAAATCCCCTCATGTCGGCATTATAGCCCACGCCGTGCGGCGAGAAAAAACGTTATTCCGAGGCTCTCTAGAGTGAATGCGATATCGGCTTTTCGTTTACGCATGATCTTTGCGACCTGCCTTCGGCCGCCGAAACATCGAACGGAGGAACAAAGGACTGGCACTTTCGGGAATGTGCTTTAGCAGCGATGATATTGACGGAACCAGGCAACGAAGTTACGCACCCCATCCTCGATCGAGGTCGCGGGGCGAAAACCGACATCGCGCATTAGATCGTCGACATCGGCGCAGGTTTCCGGCACGTCTCCGGCCTGCATCGGCGCGTGCTCGACTTTCGCCTTGCGCCCAAGCGCTTGCTCCAGTAGCGCGACGACGCGCGGGACTTCGACAGTGCGATTATTGCCGATATTGTAAATTCGCCACGGCGCGGCGCTTGTTGCTGGATCCAATTTACCGTCCGACGGCGTTTCGTTTTTTTTTGGTATTTTTGCAATGACCCGCTCGACCGCTTCGGTGACGTCGTCGATATAGGTGAAATCGCGCCGCATGCGGCCTTGATTGAACAGCCTGATCGGTTGGCCCTCGACGATAGCCTTGGCGAAGATGTACATCGCCATATCGGGGCGTCCCCATGGACCGTAAACGGTGAAAAAACGCAAGCCGGTCGCCGGCAATCCGTAAAGGTGGCTGTAGGCATGCGCCATCAATTCGTTGGCCTTTTTGGTCGCGGCATAGAGGCTAATCGGATGATCGACATTGTCGTGCACCGAAAATGGGAGATGCGTGTTGGCGCCATAGACCGAGCTCGAAGAAGCTAAGACAAGATGACCGGTGCTGCGATGGCGGCAACCTTCGAGATCATTGAGAAAACCGCTGAGATTGGCATCGAGATAAGCGTGCGGATTTTGCAGTGAGTAGCGA